>JABFXM010000436.1 GCA_013361745.1 Gemmatimonadaceae bacterium
GTCCCACGTCAGGTCGTGCCCCTTCACCTGCACCGTGGTGCCCAACATACGGCGCGCCGCCTCGCGGACGGTCGCGAACGCCTCGGGAAGGATCTCGTCGAGGACCTCGGCGGTCGCCTCGCGCAGCTCACCCTCGCGGCCACCGCGCCCATCCTGCCCCGAGAGCTCGTTGTCGAGACGGTCGCGCTCCCCCGGATCGGCGGCGTTGCGCTTCTGCTCGCGCAGGCTCGCGATGGCCGCCTCGAGCTCGCCGGTGCGCTCGCGGATGATGCCGCGCAGCTTCCCGGTCTGCCCCCGCAGCTCCGCCTCCGAGACGGTCTGCAGCCGGGCGTAATGCTCGTTGATCTCGTCGACGATCGGCTGGATGCGTTTCCGCTCGCGCTCGTGGCGCGTTCCCAGCACCGCCGTCATCAGCCGCTTGAACATGCTCTCCCCTCTCTGTACAGCCCGTGGGCCGCGATGTATGCGGCCACCGCGTCGGGCACGAAGCCCAGCAGCGACCGCCCCGCCGCGACACGGGCGCGGATCTCCGTCGAGGAGACGTCTATCCGCCGTGTCGGCAACCGTCGAGCGGCCACCGGAATCGCCATCTCGTCCTTGCCGTCGTCGCGGGTCAGCACGACGAGCGTCGCCAGCTCGAGCACCCGCGCCGGCTCCCGCCAGCGATCGAACGTCCGCAGGACGTCCGCGCCGACGAGAAAGAACCGCTCCGCCGCCGGATGTCGTTCGGCGAACGCGGCCAGGGTGTCGACGCTGAAAGATAACCCCGCCCGATCGATTTCCATCGAATCCACCGCGAACCGCCCGTCGTCGCCCACCAGCAGGCGGGTCATCGCCAGGCGGTGCTCGGCCGGGGTGCGGACGAGCCCCGTCTTCAGCGGCTGGTTCGCGGCCGGCACGAGCACGAGGCGGTCGAGCGCGAGGCGCTCGACCGCATCCACCGCCGCCAGCAGGTGCCCAACGTGCGGCGGATCGAACGTTCCTCCGAAGATGCCGAGGCGCACGCCCTCAGGGCGCCGGAGGTGCCGACGGCGCCGTCGTCGCGACCGGGGGCGTGCCGCACCGCTGTCGCACCTCGGCGTCCCTCGGGTAATTCTCACGCAGCGCAGCGCAGGTATCGTCCCGATCGGCGCGGTACGAGATCGCGTCGTACGCCTGCACGAGACGCAGCTGCGCCTGACGCGAAAAATCCGTCCGCGGGTACTTCTTCACGACGTCCTTGAAGTACAGGATCGCCGAGTCGAACGCCTTCCGGCGCAGGTAATGGACGCCGGTGTCGTAGTCCTTCTTCGCGAACTCCGTCTCGAGCTGCCGGATGTTCTTCTCGGCCTCTCCGCGGAGAGGGGAATTCGGGTAGAGCGCGAGGAGGGTGTTGAAGGTGTTCAGCGCCGACTCCCCGTACGTCGCGTCGAGCGAGCTCTTTCGCCAGAGCTTGCGGTACGACTTCCCCGCAAGGAGCAGCGCGTCGTCGGCGAGGGTGTCGTCCGGAAACGACTCCATCAGGTGGCTGAAGCTCTGCGCGGCGAGAATGTGCTCCCCTTTCTTCTCGTGCGCCTGACCGAGCCAGTACTGCGACCGCGAGAGCAGCGTGTCACGCGCTGGCAGGTCGAGCGTGAGCTGCTCGAAGCCGGCGATGGCGTCGTCGATCTTGCCCCGCTGGAACCGCCGGAGCGATTCCTTGTAGAGCTCTTCGTTCGACGTGAACTTCTTCGGGTTCCAGGGGTGCGAGGTGCAGGCGGCGGCAACCACCACTGCGAGCACGAGGACGAGGTTTCGGGACACGGGGGGCATGACTGGGATGCTACCCGGGATCCGGGCGGCGGTTCACTTCGAAACGAATGACCTGCGGTCTCAGCCGGCTGCGCGCCGGCGAGTCAGCATCGCCCGGTAGATCTCGATGCGGGGCTCCTCCGGGTGGCGCTCGGCGGCCGCGGTCCAGACCGCATCCGCAGTCGCCAGGTCACCCTGAAGATAAGCGGTGAGCCCCCGCAGCAGCATGGCGTCGAGCCATTCCGGGCGCACGCGCAGCACCTCGTCCAGCTGCCGGCCCGCATCCTCGTGGCGGCCACGCTCGGTGAGCGCGCGCGCGAGCGCGAGGCGGATGTCCGCGTATCCGGGTCTGAGCTGCAGCGCGCGCTCGTACTGGGCGATCGCCTCGTCGAGGGCTCCCGCCGCGCGGTACTCGCCGGCGAGCCCCGCATGCGCGTTCGCGAGGCGATTCGCGACCATCACCGGGAATCCGGTCTCATCAGGCTTTCCGAGATGCTCCGCCGTGGCGAAGGCGTCGCGCGCCTCCTCGGTGCGTCCCATGTCGTTGAGGAGCACCGCCCGGTTGAGGTGCGCCTCGACGTAGCGCGGGTTGAGCGCGATGGCCGCGTCGAAGGACGACACCGCCTCCGCCTGCTGCCCGATGAGCGCGAGCGAGAGGCCGAGGAGGTTGTGCGCATCGGCGTAGGCCATCCCCTCGACCACGGCTTCCCGCAGGAGGAGAACCGCGCCGTGGTAGTCGCGAACGGAGAATCGCTCGCGCGCGCGTGCGACGAGATCGGAGGCGCTATCCAACGAGCTTCTGCGCGCGCGATTTCATTCGCGGCGATCCGATGAGGGGACGGAAGTAGTCGATCGTCCGCCGCAGACCTTCGCGGAGCGCGATCGTCGGCTCCCAGCCGAGCTGCCGGCGGGCCTTGGTGATGTCCGGCTGTCGCTGCTTCGGGTCGTCCGCGGGAAGCGGTCGCGTCACGATCTCCGACTTGCTGTCCGTCAGCTCGACGACGAGATCGGCGAGCTGACGCATGGTGAACTCGCGTGGGTTGCCGACGTTGGTCGGCAGGTTGTCGCCCTTCGTGTAGAGCCTGAAGATGCCGTCGATCTCGTCGTCGACGTAGCAGAAGCTCCGCGTCTGACTGCCGTCGCCGTAGAGCGTGATCGGCTGTCCGGTGAGCGCCTGCACGATGAAGTTCGTGACGACGCGGCCGTCGTGCGGCTGCATCCGCGGGCCGTACGTGTTGAAGATGCGGACGATCCGCGTGTCGATCTCGTGCTCGCGGTGATACGCCATCGTCACCGCCTCGGCGAACCGCTTCGACTCGTCGTAGCAGCTGCGGGGGCCGATCGGGTTGACGTTCCCCCAGTAGCTCTCGACCTGCGGGTGCACCGTCGGATCGCCGTAGACCTCCGACGTCGAGGCGAGGAAGAATCGCGCTTTGTTCGCCTTGGCGATGCCTAACGCGTTCAACGTCCCGATCGAGCCGACCTTGAGCGTCTCGATGGGATGGTTCAGGTAGTCCACCGGGCTCGCGAGCGACGCGAGATGCAGCACGCCGTCGAAGCGGCCGGGAACGTAGGTGAAGGTCGAGATGTCGTGTCGGAGCAGCTCGAACTTCGCGTTCCCGGTGAGGTGTGCCAGGTTCTCCGGGTCGCCGGTGATGAAGTTGTCCAGCCCGACGACCTCGTATCCTTCGGCGAGAAACCGGTCGACGAGGTGGGAGCCGAGGAAGCCGGCGGCGCCGGTGATCAGCACTCTCATTCGCGGCCCCGGCCGATCGACAGGTACGTGAAGCCCAGCGTCCGCATCCGCTCCGGGTCGTAGAGGTTGCGGCCGTCGACGACGACGGGCCGCTTCAGCGCCTTCTTGATCCGGTTGAAGTCCGGGTGCCGGTACTCGTTCCAGTCGGTCATGACGACGAGCGCGTCGGCGCCCTCGATTGCCTCGTAGCTCGTCTGCGCGTACTCGATCGCATCCCCGATGCGACGCTTCGTCTCGTGCATCGCCGCCGGATCGTGCGCGACGACGGACGCGCCCGCCCCGCGCAGCTCGTCGATGAGCGTGAGCGCGGGCGCCTCGCGCATGTCGTCGGTCTGTGGCTTGAAGGCGAGTCCCCAGAGCCCGACGCGCGCGGACTTCAGCTTTCCGTCCAGCGCCTTCTTTACCTTCTCGAACATGCGCCGCTTCTGCCGCTCGTTCGCCTCCTCGACGGCCTCGAGCACCTCGAGCGCGGCGCCCTTCTCCTTCGCCGTGCGGACGAGCGCCTTCACGTCCTTCGGAAAGCACGAGCCGCCGTAGCCCGGCCCCGGGAAGAGGAAGGACGGGCCGATGCGCGCGTCGCTGCCGATGCCGCGGCGCACGAGATCGACGTTGGCGCCGACCTTCTCGCAGAGGTTCGCGATCTCGTTCATGAAGGAGATGCGCGTGGCGAGCATCGCGTTGGCCGCGTACTTCGTCATCTCGGCCGAGGGGATGTCCATGAAGATGATCGGCTTGCCCGTGCGCACGAATGGCGCGTAGAGCTCGGCCATCATCGAGCGCGCGAAATCGCTCTCGACGCCGAGGACGACGCGATCGGGCTTCATGAAGTCGTCGACCGCGGCGCCTTCCTTGAGGAACTCCGGGTTGCTGCACATGTGGAAGGGGCGCTTCGCGTTCTTCGCGACCGCCTCCGCGACCCTCGCCGCCGTCCCGACCGGTACCGTCGATTTCGTGACGACGACGCACTCGCGCTGCGCGTGCTTCCCGATCTCCTCGGCGACGGCGAGCACGTGTCGAAGGTCGGCGGAGCCGTCTTCGTCGGGTGGCGTCCCGACGGCGATGAAGATCACGTCCGCCTCGGAGATCGCGCCGCCGACGTCGGTGGTGAACTTCAGCCGACCCTGCGCCTGGTTCCGCTCGACGAAATCCTCGAGGCCCGGCTCGTAGATGGGAAGGACGTTCTGCTTCAATCCCTCGATCTTCTTCTTGTCCACGTCGGCGCAGACGACGCTGTTGCCCGTCTCGGCGAGGCAGGCGCCAACGACCAGGCCGACGTAGCCCGTCCCAACGACCGTAATGTTCACGAAAACCCCGAAGTCAGCAGATAGGAAGTTGAAGGAAGGTATCGGGGCCCTCGATGGGCTGCAACGCCGCGTGTGCCTGGCGTCGCCTCCGGCGGCGACCGTCAATGCCGCGGCACAGCGCGGACGGCGGTGGGCGAAATGCACGCGCGGGGTGGAGCTCAGCTCCACCCCGCGCGCCCTGCGACGACCGGGGCCGCTAGAAGTGCTGCGTCGCGTCGATGGTGAACGTGACGCGCCTGTTCTGCAGCGCGCCAGGGTCGTCCTTCCTCGCTCCCGGCTGCACCTGCCGGACGCGCTGCTCACCATAGCCGACCGTCCGGAACTGCCGCGACGGAAGCCCGAACCGCTCGGTCATCACGTCGCGGACCGCTTCGGCCCGACGACGCGACAAACGAAGGTTGTACGCATCGCTGCCGGACGGATCGGCGAACCCTTCGATCGTCACGAGCGCCGTCGGATAGACCCGCCGGACGACGTCCGCGATCTGGCCGAGCACCGCGAAGTCGCTGTCGCGCACGACCGCCGAGTCGAAGCCGAAGTGCACCGGAACGATGTACTTCGAGACCAGATCACTCTCCTGGCGCACCTCGACCTGCGCGCTGCGCAGGCTGTCGAGGAGCGGGCGGAGCTGCGCGAGCTGCTTGTCGACCGCCTCGCGCACGGCCGCGTTGATCGCGGCGGTGTCGATCGGCTGCGTGAGGATGACCGGCACCGTCGGCGTGTTGGTCGTGGCGCCACCCCAGAAGTAGGTCGCGCTCACATGGTGCTCGTCGCCGATCGGATCGAACTCGTAGATCTTCGAGCCGGCATTGATCCGGTTGCGGAACGCGTACTCGAGGCGGAACTGCCCGACGTTCACGCCGGCGCCGAGCGAGAGCCCGCGACGGTTGTCGTCACCGGTCGTGTACCCGATGCGGCCGATCGCGACGCCGTTGACCGTCGCCTCGATTCCACCGGCACCGTAGATCTCGTTCTGCTGCGGGAAGGTCACCTGACCGACGAGCTTCGCGTCGAGCACGATCGGCTCGCCGCGGAAGAGCATCGGAGTCTCCATCAGGTTCCGATGCTTGAGCAGGTCGAACGAGCCCGCGCCGTAGCCGAGGAGCGGCGGGCGCTTGGAGTCGTTGTCGAAGGTGACCGCGGTGCCCCAGTTCCGGACCCCGCCGCCGAGCGTGAGGCGCCCGAAGATGTCGGGGAACATCATGCTCGAGTTGACGCCGATGCTTCCCGCCGACTGGTTGCCTAACGTCTCGTTGGCATAGAACAGGGTGCCGCCCCAGAGCCAGTGGCGGGTCATCTGGATGGCACCGCCGCCCTCGAGGGCGAGCTGGTAGCCGCGAAGACGTCCCGCCGGCTGGTAGTTCTCCGTCGCCTCGATCGTGCCCTCGTTGAGCGCCCGTGCGCCGATGCCGAAGGTGCCGAGCGCGGTCGGGAAGGTCACGACCGCGGCCGCGAGCTGCGTGTTGCCGAACCCTTGCGAGCCGGTCACGAGGAAGGAGTTGGTCTTGAGACGCGCGATGCCCGCGGTGTTGTAGAAGAGCGCCGACGGGTCGCCCTCGACGGCGCCCATCGCCTCCGACAGTCCCACCGCGCGCGGCGTCACCCCGCGGATCAGCAGCGTCGCCGCGTGAATGCCGTTGTCGGCATCGCCGCCCGGGGTCGACGTCGGGTTCTTCGGCGTCGTCGTCTGCGCGCCCAGGACCGGTGCCGCGACGGCGAGTGCGAAGAGTGCGTTACGTAGTCTGGTCATTAGTCGCGGCCTCTACCGGATTACCATGAGCTTGTCCTGCGCGAGCTGCCGCTTCCCGTTCACCATCGATTCGACCACGACCAGATACATCCCGCTGGCGACACCCTCGCCACGTCCGTTGCGAAGCGGCCAGATCACGTTGACCGCGTAGTCCGCGCCGACGAGCGTCGAGCCACCGGTCGGCAGCGGCGATCCCGCGAACACGGTCCCCGTCGTCTTGTAGGTCACCAGACCGTCCATGTCGTAGATGGACAGCTTCCACCCGGTACCCGGATCGCCGTTGAAGGCGATGTTCGCGAGGTCGCCGTTGATCTCGCGCACCGGGTTGTTGCCGAAGAGAATTCCTCGCGTGCTCGTCACGATCACGATCAGCGGTACCCGCTGCGCCGCCGTGCCCTGCCCCTGCACGATGAGCTCACCTCGATATCGTCCGCCGAGGATGCCGCGCGGGATCTGCACGGTGACGACGACGCGCGCCGTGTCGCCGAACTGGATCCCCGCCAGGTTGCCCGGCGAGAAGCTGATGTTCGATGCGGGGATGATCAGCCCGACCGCGCTCTCCGACCGCAGGTCGGTCGCGGTGACGCGGACGTCGCTCAGGTTCACGTTCCCGGTGTTCGCGATGCGGAACACGCCGCTCGCGCGCTGTCCGGCGCGGCCGCGGATCACGACGGAGTCGAGCGCAACCGCCGAATCGGGATTCACGAGGCTGAACGCCCGCTCCTCCGTGACCGTCACCTCGATGAAGATGCGGTCCTGAGCGAGCACTTCGCGGTTGGGCGAGTTGCGCACGCCGTAGATGCTGTCGCGCACCGACACCTGCCCGATGTACGTGCCGGCGACCGTCCCGCGCGGGACTTCGACGAACGCGTCGACCCGCGCCATGGTCCCGTTGGCCAGCGCCTTGGGCAGGTTCACGAGGATCACGTTCGCCTTCGGGATGGCCAGCGCCGGATTCGACACGTTGACCAGATTCCCCTGCAGATCGATCGGGGTGTAGATCGCGGTGAAGTTGCAGGCGGGCCCCGGCTGGTTGTAGCCGTCGTTGTCGACGTCGTACTGCGCCGAATCCGCGTTGATCAGGAAGAACTGGCCGCGGTTCGTGCTCGCGCCCGCGCGACCGGTGAGGTGCATCGTGCTCCCCCACACCAGCACTCCCTGATTGTCCGAGATGTCGAAGTCACAGATGCCCGCCGGCAGCTGGGTCTGCGCCATCGCGACGCTCGCCGATCCGAGCACTCCGACCACCACCGCCGCCCGTCGGGCCCACCACATTGCGTTGTCGTACACGCTCTATCTCCTTAGTGTGCGCCAGACTACGGATGGAAAGAAAGAACCACACCGCCCTCGCCGACCGCCCAGACCGAGGTCGCCGAATACGCCTCGATCCGCTGCAGCGCGGGGAAGGTCGCACCGTAGGCGTCAGCGCCGCGGACGCCCTGCCGCACCCAGGTCGCGCCGCCATCCGTGGTGCCGAAGATCAGCCCGATCCGGCGAGGCTCGCCATTCTGCACCTGCGTGACGTAGCTCCCGACCACCCAGCCGATCTTGTCGTTGTCCGGCGCGAACTGCACGTCGTAGTAGATGAGCGCCTGGTAGTCGGTCGAGTCTCGCGTCGGGACGCCGAGATTGATGCGCGTGAGCGTCGTCGTTCCGTTCGCGATCCGCCCGAGGAATCCGTTCCCGCCGACGACGTAGATATCGCCGTTCGAGCGGCGGGCCACGCCCTCGTAGCTCACGACCTTGCCCGAATCGGCCGCGGTCCCCGCGATCTCCGACCACGACTCGCCCGCGTTCGTGCTCTGGTAGATGCGGCCGGGGATGAAGATGACGGTCGAGCCGTTGATGCGAACACCGCGCGACGTCGCGACGACGTTGTTCGTGTCCTTCGCGACGTAGTCGATGTCCGACACGCTCGAGAAGCCGGACGCTCCGAAACCGTTGCTGAACGTCTGGGTCGTGCGCCAGGTGTCATTCGACGGGTTGAGCTTGTAGAAGGTGGCCTGCGCGAACGAGCCGCCTCCGCCGAGCCCGAACAGTCTGCCGGTGGCCGCCGAATCCGCGCGGAGTCGCGTGATCAGCTGGCCGGAGATCGTGAACACGGTGTCGAAGCTCGACCCGCCGTTGACACTGTGGGTGATGACCCCGCGCGAGTTGCGCGTGTCGAAGTGCGACCCCCAGCCGTGCTGCGACGATACGAAGTCCACGTCATACGACGCCGCGAAGTAGGGCTGGTTGAAGCGCACTTCCCAGCGGTCGCCGACGCGGCGGTACAGCGGCACCTGGTTGGCGGCTACCCAGCCCGAATCCGGCATGTACATCGACGCCCCGGTCAGGAGACCGCCGGTCGCGCGCGGCAGCTGATTCCAGAAGACCTGCGTGATCGGAGCCGCCTCGGTGAGGACGTTGCACACCCGAACCCCGAGCGGCGTCGTGCCGTCGACACTCAGCAGGTTCTGCACGCGGATGCTGAGCGTCTGGCCGAACGGCAAGGGCGCGCTCGGCGTGAAGACGACCTGCTGTCCGTTGCCGGCGAGCGCGAGCCCACCGGGAATCTCGAAGCCGGTCGTCGCGTTGGTGACGATCACGTTCGCCCCCGACACCGTCGACGGGCTGACCGCCTGGGTGAAGTTGAGCGT
>JABFXM010000209.1 GCA_013361745.1 Gemmatimonadaceae bacterium
GCGATGAACCGCCGGCGTGAGCCCGACGCCTCCACCGCCGCGCTCGTCGCCCAGGGCCTGCTGACGAGCGCGCCGCCGGACGGGGTTCTCATCGTCTGGGGCGACAACGACACGTACCCGCTATGGCAGGCGCAGCTCGCGTTAGGCACGCGGCGCGACGTGCTCGTCGTCACCAGCCCGCTCCTCGGTGCCGACTGGAGCCGAGCCGAGCTCCTGCGACGAGCGCGGATCGACCCGGGGCCGCTGCGCCCCGAGCGAGCGATGGTTGCGGCGACGGTGGCGTCCGCACGCGCCGCCGGGCGACCGGTGGCCTTCGCCGTCACCGTCCCGGCGGCGGTGCGCTCGGTGGGGGGTGACGACTGGCAGCTCTGCGGTCTCGCTTGGATCGGTCGCGGCGAGCGCTGCGGCTTCGCCGACTCGGCGCGCGTCGCGCGCTTTCTCGTCGCGCACCCGCCCGGTCGCTTCACGGAGACCACCGTCCGCGCGATGCTGCGACCGCTCCGGTGCGCGACGCTTCCGCGTGGCACTGTACCGATTGCGGTTGCGGGGGATTCACTTGCCCAGTCCTGTAACGCTCGGTAATTTAGCGTGTTATGCCATTTCCAGACCTCGCCGAAAACCTCGCCGAGGTCCGCGGAAGGATCGCGGACGCGGCGCGGCGGGGGGCAGGGCAGCAGGTGACGCTGGTCGCGGTGACGAAAACGCACGGGCCCGAGGCTGTCCGCGCCGTTCACGCGCTCGGAGTGCGCGACGTCGGGGAGAACAAGGTGCAGGAGGCGCTGCCGAAGATGGACGCGGCCGCGGTGCCGGTCCGCTGGCATCTCATCGGCCACTTGCAGCGCAACAAGTCGAAAGCGGTGGAGCGGTTCGCGCTCGTGCACTCCATCGACAGCGTGCGACTGGCCGAGGCGGTGTCGAAGGTCGGGACGACGATCGGCCGCCGGATCCCGGTGCTCGTGCAGGTGAACGTCTCCGGTGAGGAGACGAAGGGCGGCTTTTCTCCAACGGAGCTGGCCGCCGGCGTCGATGAGCTGGCGGCGCTCGAGGGACTCGAGGTGCGCGGCGTGATGACGATGGCGCCCTTCGACGCGGAGGAGAGAACGCTGCGCGCGGTGTTCGGCGGCGCGCGGGGGACGCTCGACACGCTGCAGCGCGCGGGACTGCGCGAGGCGCGTGAGCTGTCGATGGGGATGTCGGGGGATTACGAGATCGCGGTGGAAGAGGGCGCGACGATCGTCCGCCTGGGGACCGTCCTGTTCGGAGCGAGGGGAACATGATCGACGAGACCTTTCATCTCACGCCGCTCGACGTCCGCCGATTCGAGTTTGGGCGGTCGATGCGCGGCTACGATCCGGCCCGTGTCGAGGAATTCCGTCAGCAGGTGGCGGACGAGCTCGAGCGCCTGACGCGCATCAACCAGGATCTCGAGTCGAAGACGAAGGGGTTCAACGAGCAGCTGCGCGCCTTCAAGGAGCGCGACAAGGCGCTCAACGACGCCCTCATCTCGGCGCAGCAGCTGCGCGCGGAGATCCGCGAGCAGGCGGAGCGCGAGGCGCAGCTCATCCTCCGCGAGGCGCGCGCCGAGGCGGAGCGGATGCAGGAGACGATGAAGGGCGAGCTGCGCGACCTGCGGGACCAGCTCACGGGTCTCGAGCGTGCGCGCCGCGGCTATCTCGCGCAGCTCCGCGTCCTCGTCGAGCGGCAGCTCGCGGAGATCGAGGCGGCCGAGACCGCGCTCGCGCGTCCGCCGATCGGGTCGCCCGACACCGAGGGAGAGCAGACGGCGCCGCGGATCTCGCAGCCGACGCCCTCCTGGCTCGACTCGCTGATGAAGGAGTGAGCGCGGTCCCCGCCGCGCTCCAGTTCCGCACGAGATGACCACTACCACCACGCAACGTTCAGAGTTCGTCAACACCGCCACGCACACCGTGGAGGCCATCGAGGCCGCCGCGCGCGTCGTGCGCGAGCGATTCCCGAAGACGCCCGTCGCCGCGATCGTGCTCGGCACCGGGCTCGGTGCGCTCGCGCGCGAGATCGCGGTGGAGACGTCGGTGGAGTACGCCGACATCCCCGGCTTCCCGCTGTCGACGGTCGAGTCGCACGCGGGCCGGCTGCTCTGCGGAGCGTTAGGCGGGAAGCCGGTGGTCGCGATGCAGGGTCGGTTTCACCGCTACGAGGGCTACACCCTGCAGCAGGTGACCTTCCCGGTGCGCGTGCTGCGCGCCCTCGGGGCGACGACGCTCGTGGTGAGCAACGCCTGCGGGGGGATGAACCCGCTCTGGGCGCCGGGCGACCTGATGCTCATCGCCGACCACCTCAACCTGCTCGGCGACAACCCGCTCGTCGGCGCGAACGACGACCGCCTCGGGCCGCGCTTCCCCGACATGTCGGAGCCGTACGACGC
>JABFXM010000604.1 GCA_013361745.1 Gemmatimonadaceae bacterium
CGGAGGGCGTCTTCATATCGCGACTCCGCCGGTGAACGGCGCCGGCGCCTCGTTCGGCGGCCGATGGCGGTGGAGCTTGTACGGCGTCCCGTCGATGATCGAGCTTCCCGCCGACGACATCATCGTGACGACGTTGCCGGTGATGGTGATCGTCGGCGCGCTGAGCTGGATCGAGATCGACGACTCGATGGTCATCGCCCCCGGCTCCTGCATCGTGATCTGCGACGTCGGCGTCCGGATGCTGAGCTTCTGCCCGATGTCGTCGAGCTCGATGGTGCGCCCGCCGGCGCTCGCGAGGGTGACCTTGAAGCCGCCGACGGTGTCGTCGAGCTCGACGGAGTGCCCGTGGTTCGTGCGCAGCGTGATCTTGCCGCGGTTGGGCGCGTCGTCGAAGGTGAGCTCGTGGCCGCTCCGCGAGACGATGGTGCGGACGTCGTTGTCCGGCGACTGACGCGCTTGGGCGGGAGCCGTCGCGTCGCGGTTCCACACCGCGCCGAGGATGATCGGGATGTTCGCCTCCCCGGACTGGAAGCCGACGACGACCTCGTCGCCCTTCTCGGGAAAGAAGTGCATCCCGCGGTTGGCGCCGGCCATCGGCATCATCACCCGCGCCGGCGCCGAGCGGTCGTCGTCGTCCTGGCCGCTCATGCCGAGGAAGTGCAGCCGGTAGGTGCCGTCGTCCTCGATGGACACGACGCGCGCCGTGGCCAGCCCGCTCACCGGACGCTGGCGATCCTCCGCCGCGCGCGGGGCGAAGATGCACTCGAGGATGTTGTCGAGCTCACTCATCGGGCGGATCCCTCGCGATAGGGCGGCAGCTCCATCCCCGGGCGCGACGCGGAGAAGCGCGTTCGCAGCCCGTCGGAGCCGAGCGTGTGCACGGTGCGGGTGACGTAGTAGAAGCCGTTGAAGGGCGGCCGATAGCCGCGGATCTCCACGTGCCGGCCCGGGCGCAGCCGCGGAAGCCCGATCGCCGTCCCCTCGATGGTCAGGAGCTCGCGCGCCTTCTTCCGCAGCAGCGTCTGGGCGTACCAGGTGGCCCGCGTGTCGTCGAGGTTCGAGACGTTAGGCGGGCCGGCGCGATTCTCGCGCCCGGGAAGGAAGTGCGCGCGGACGAGCGGACCGGGAGTGAGGGTGCCGTCCACCGCCGGATCGACGTGGAGCTCGTCCTGCACGATCGCGCCGAGCGGGACGCCGCGGACTTCGCGCGGCGTGTGCGGATCGCGGTGCCGGCCGCGCACCTCGGCGGCGGTGAACTGGTCGACGACCTTCAGCGTCGGCGCGAACTCTAGCAGGCTCTGCTCGCGGTCGAGGCGGAAGATCACGTCCTGCCGCTCGATCGGGTTGGCGCGGCCGCGGTACGGCTCGAAGCGGAGCACCAGCGGCGCGTTGGTGCGGTCGAGGCTCGCGAACTCGAGGCAGACCTCGTAGTCGAGACGCTCGGCGAGCTTCTGGATGAACTCGAGGTACGACTGTCCCTTCTGCACCGCGTCGTTCAGCCCCTGCGAGTCGTTCGTGGCGAAGGAGGGATGATCGACGAGCGGATCGGCGGGGGAGGAGATTGGATAGTGCGCGCGCTGGAGGACGCGGCGCACCATGCTCGTCTCGCTCAGCCGGTCGAGCTCGATGCGGCGCTCGGTGCGGTCCTTGAGCGTGTTGAGGTCGTCCTCGCCGGAGATCACGACCTGCGCGCCCTGGCCAGCGGCGAATGTGAAGCGCATGTCGGTGATCGGGCCGGCGACCATCGGCACCCAGCGCTGCGGGTCGGCGGTGACGGGCGCGGCGGAGGCGGCGCGGTCGGGCCAGTAGCGGAAATCGACGCGCAGCCGGTCGCCAAAGCCGAGCACCGCGAAGTCGTCGTACTTGAAGCGCGGCCAGTACGGCGTGCGCCGCGGGTCGAGCCGCTCGCGGGCGTCGATGGGGCCGGCGCTGCCGCCCGTCGGATCATCGGAGGAGCGGTCCGCCGCGGTCGAGAGATACGCGTTGTTGAGGGTGAGCGAGTACGTGGCGAGCCCGCTGTTCGTGAGCGTCACCTCGGCGCGGACGACGTCGGCGTGGATGTCGGGCGGGAGGACGTCGCCGGCCTCGCCCTGGGGCTGGAGGGTGGCCGCGAGCTTGGCGAGGCGGACGCCGGGGGCGAAGTAGGCGCTCCCCGGACGCGGACCGTTAGGCGCTGGCGCGGTGACGGTCATACGCGGCCCCGGCGCTGCAGCTCGCGCAGCTCGTCGTGGAGGACGTCGAGCACCAGCGAGCGAAGGCGCGCGCGCGATCCCGGGTCGTTCTCGAGCAGGCGCAGCATCGCCTCGGCGCCGGCGGTGCCGGGCGCGCCGACGGGCGGATCGTCGCCCGGGACGAGCTCCACTTCGCTGTGCACGCGATCGATCTGGAGGATGGAGGGGT
>JABFXM010000471.1 GCA_013361745.1 Gemmatimonadaceae bacterium
CGGCGCCGCGGTGGACTCGGCCACACGCTCGGTGAGCGTGCGGGTGCGGGTGACCACGGCGCGGCGCGTCCTCCGCATCGGGGAGACCGTCTTCGGCGAGATCACGACGGCGACGCGCGCGAACGCGGTCGTCGTCCCCGTTGCGGCGCTCGTGCCGGAGGGCGACGGCTTCAAGGTGTTCGTCGTCGACACGCAGAGCGTCGCGCACGCGCGGACGGTGACTGTCGGCGCGCGGAACGCGCAGCTCGCCGAGGTCGCGAGCGGACTTCGCGCCGGTGAGCGCGTCGTGACCTACGGCGCGTACGGCGTCGAGGACGGCGCGAAGGTCACGGCGGTGCGCGGCGAGGGAGGCGGGTGAGGCGCGGCGTCTTCGCGCTTCTCGCCGAGCAGCGCCGGTTCGTCTACCTCGTCGTCGCGCTGCTCGCCGCGATGGGGATCTGGGCCGCGCTGCATCTCCCGTCGTCGATCTATCCGGAGCTGCAGTTCTCGCGCATCACCGTCGTCATCGAAGGGTCGGCGCTCGGCGCGCGGCAGGTGATGTTCGGGATCACGCGCCCGATCGAGGAGGCGGTCAGCGTCGTTCCCGGGGTGACGCGGGTGCAGTCGCGCGTGATCCGCGGCGGGAGCGAGACGAACATCACCTTCGCGCCGAACACCGACATGGCGCTCGCGCTGCAGCAGACGCAGGCGCGAGTGAACCAGGTGCGGCCGACGCTGCCCGCGGAGCTCGACATCGAGGTCGAGCGCCTCACGCCATCGCTCTTCCCCATCGTCTCGTACAACCTCGAGGGCGGCGATCCGGCGACGCTCTACGACGTCGCGCGCTGGCAGATCGCCCCGCTCATCTCCCGTGTGCCCGGCGTCGGCCGCGTCGAGGTCCAGGGGAGCGACGTGCGCGAGATCGAGGTCATCGCCGATCCGGCGCGGCTCGCGGCGCAGGGGATGACCTACGCGGACCTCGCGACCGCGATCCGCGCCGCGACGAGCGTCAACGCCGTCGGGCGGATGCCGGCGAGCTACAAGCAGTACCTGATCGTGACGACTTCCGAGGCGCGGTCGCCGGACGACATCGCGAACGTCGTCGTCGCGCGGGACCTGCGCGTGCGCGACCTCGCGACCGTCGTGCTGGGTACGGAGGACCACGTGCGCATCATCGCCGGCGACGGGCGCCCCGCGGCGCTGCTCAACGTCACGCGGCAGCTCGGGGGAAACACCGTCGCCATCGCCGACAGCGTCGCGCGCATCGCGGCCGGGCTGCGTGCAACGCTCCCGCCGGGCGTTCGGCTGAAGCCCGTCTACGACCAGGCCGCGCTCGTGCGCGACGCGGTGCGGTCGGTGCGCGACGCGATGCTCGTCGGCGCGGTGCTGGCGGTGATCGTGCTCCTGCTCTTCCTCCGCCACGCCCGCATCACCGCGATCAGCGCCTCCGCCATCCCGCTGACGATGGTGATCACCGTCACGATCATGGCGCTCGTCGGCCAGAGCTTCAACCTGATGACGCTCGGCGCGATGGCGATCGCAATCGGGCTCGTGATCGACGACGCGGTGGTGGTCACCGAGAACATCGTCCGCCACCTGCGCATGACGCCCGACCGCTCGGCGGCGATCCACGCCGCGGTGCGCGAGCTCGTCTGGCCGGTGACGACGTCGACGCTGACCACCGTCGTCGTCTTCCTGCCGTTAGGCCTGCTGACCGGCGTCGAGGGGCAGTTCTTCCACGCGCTCTCGATCACCCTGACGATCTCGGTGCTCGTCTCGCTCGTGCTGGCGCTGACGATCATCCCCCTCTTCGCCGAGCAGTTCCTGAAGGCCGAGGATGCCGACGCGGAGCGCGCGGACGCGATCGCGCCTCGCAGGCCCCTCGCCCGCGTCGGCGCGTGGATCGACGCGCTCTCCGGGCGCTACGAGCGCTCGCTCGGCAGCGTGCTGCACCACGGCCGGCTCTTCGCCATCGCGGCGGTGGCGCTGGTCGCGGCGGGACTGGGGGCCTACATGCTCGTCGGCACCGGCTTCCTCCCCGAGATGGACGAGGGCGCGTTCGTGGTCGACTACACGACGCCTGGCGGGACGGCGCTCGCCGAGACCGACCGTCAGGTCCACGTCGTCGAGGGGATCCTCGCGAGCGAACCGGAGATCACCGGCACCTCGCGCCGCACGGGCGCGGAGCTCGGGCTGTTCGCCACGGAGCAGAACACCGGCGACATCGTCGCGCGGCTGCGGCCGGCGCGCGATCGCAGCCGGTCGAGCTTCGAGGTGATCGACGACGTGCGCAGAAAGGTCGACGCGGCACTGCCGCGGATGCGCGTCGAGTTCGTGCAGATCCTCTCCGACGTGATCAACGATCTCGCCGGCGCGGCGAAGCCGGTGGAGGTGAAGCTCTTCGGCCCCGATCTCGACG
>JABFXM010000563.1 GCA_013361745.1 Gemmatimonadaceae bacterium
GATCCGCCTCGCGGGATACGGGTATCCCCGCGCGCCCGCCAGCCCCATCACGATCGACCGTGAGGCGGGCACGCTGCGGGAATATCCGCTGACGACGCTGGACTTCTTCGGCCTGCGTATCCCCGCGGCGGGGGGCGGCTATCTGCGGCAGTTTCCCTTCGCCGTCATTCGACGCGCCTTCGTGGAGCGCGAGCGGCTGCGTGCACCCGGTGTCTTCTACGTCCACCCGTGGGAGCTCGATCCCGAGCAGCCGCGGCTGCCGGTCGGCGCGCTGACGCGCATGCGCCATTATCGCGGCCTCGAGTCGACCGCCGAGCGGATCGACCGGCTACTGCGCGAGTTCGCGTTCACCTCGATCGCGGGCGACCTGGCGCACGAGGCGCTCTCCGCATGAGCGGGGCGCCGGCGATCACCGGCAGCGGGCGTGCCCTGAGCGCGCTGCGGATCGGGAAATACGCCGGCGGCGACGCGGAGTGGGACGCGTTCGTGCGCGCGCAGCGCGGCTGGACGCACTTCCATCTCCACGGCTGGCGGCGAGTGATGGAGCGGGCGCTCGGGCACGAGTGCATCTATCTCTGCGCGCACGACGCGGAGGGCGCGCTGGAGGGGATCCTGCCGCTCGTCCGGGTGAAGAGCGCGCTCTTCGGCCACTATCTCGTCTCGCTCCCCTTCCTGAACTACGGGGGACCACTCGGCAGCGAGGACGCGGTCCGCGCGCTGGCGAGCCACGCCACCTGCGCCGCACGTCGTGACGAGGTGACGCTGCTCGAGCTGCGGAGCCGCCACGAGCAGCCACTCGACCTGCCGGTGTCGCACCGCAAGCTGACGACGGTGCTCGATCTGGTGCCTAACGACGCCGACGCGGTGTTCAGGGCGGTGCCGCGCTCGCTGCGGAACCGGATCCGCAAGGCGCAGCGGAGCGGCGTCACCGTGCGCTTCGGCGCGGAGCAGGTCGCGGCGTTTCATCGTGTCTTCTCGCGGCACATGCGCTTCCTCGGCACGCCGACGCACGGCCGGAAGCTCTTCGACGAGATCGCGGCGACCTTCCCCGAGGATTCGCTGTTCGCCTGTGCGTACATCGGCGAGACGCCGGTCGCGGCGGGCGCGGGATTCTTCTGGGACGGTGAGTTCGAGATCACCTGGGCATCGGCGCTGCGCGAGTACGACGACGCGAAGCCGAACATGGCGCTGTACTGGGCGCTGATCGAGCGGGCGACGAACGCGGGCTGCCACACCTTCAACTTCGGTCGCAGCACCCCGGACAGCGGGACGCACGAGTTCAAGAAGCACTGGGGGAGCCGTGACGAGCCGCTGTACTGGTACGACTTCAGTCCCACGGGCGAGGCGGCGACGACACCCTCGCCGAAGGAAGGCGGCTATGCGTGGGGGCCGCGAATCTGGAAGAAGCTGCCGCTCGCGCTGACGCGGCTGCTCGGGCCACGCATCGTGCGCTTCATCCCGTGACCGCATCCCTCACGGCGGCGACAGTGCCGGGGGCTTCCGGCTCGACGCGAGCGCGGCGACGCATCGTCTACCTCCGTGACGACGAGTACCCGTGGGACGTGCGCGTCGAGAAGATCTGCCGGGCGCTCGCGGACGCGGGGCACGACGTCCACATCGTCGCGCGGAACGTCGAGGGACGCGCGCTGCGCGAGCGGCTTCCCGAAGGGACGGTGCATCGCATGCCGGCGCTGCCCCTGCTGCCGCGCGCGCTCGATGCGCTGACGAGCTTCCCCGCGTTCTTCAACCCGCGCTGGATCGCGCATCTCGACCGCGTCGTCCGCGCCGTGGACGCCGAGGCGATCATCGTGCGCGATCTCCCCCTCGCGCCGACCGCGCTCGCGGTCGCATGGAAGCGCCACCTGCCGGTGATCCTCGACATGGCCGAGAACTATCCGGCTATGACGCAGGAGACGTGGGACGCGGGGCGGCAGGGACCGCTCGACTTCCTGATTCGCAATCCGCGGATCGTGGCCGCGGTCGAGCGCCGCATCGTGCCCAAGCTCGACGCGATCCTCACGGTGGTCGAGGAGTCGTCGGCGAGGGTGCGCGCGTCAGGCGCACCCTCGGACCGGGTGCACGTGGTCTCGAACACGCCACCGCGCGTCCGCGCCGAGAGCGAGATGCCGCGGCGCGGCGTGCGGGACGCGCTGGAGCTGGTGTACCTCGGGCTGCTCGAGATTCCGCGCGGCGTCGGCGACCTGCTCGATGGGGTCGCGCTGCTCCGCGCGCGCGGAGCACCGGTGCGGGCGACGATCATCGGCGATGGCCGCGACGAGGCGATCTTCCGCGCCCGGGCGGCGACGCTCGGCCTCGGCCCGGAGATCGTCCGGTTCCTGGGCTACGTCCAGCGCGACGAGGCGCTGCGACTCGTCGCGCGCGCCGACGTCGGCGTGG
>JABFXM010000029.1 GCA_013361745.1 Gemmatimonadaceae bacterium
CGGGATGCCTCCCGCCGCGCGCCGCCCATCCAACGGCGGACGCACGACGCGCACTCCCACGGGTCGCGACCTCGCCGCCCTGCTCGACACGGGGATCAGCGCGCTCGGCCAGCAGCTGTCGCAGCGTCCGCTCAGCGCGCCGGTTTCGATCGTCGACGAGAGCCTCGTGCCGATCGAGTCACTGCTCTACCGCGGACGCGCCGCGCTCGATCGCGCGGTCGCGCTGCGCAACGAGCTGCGCGGCGCCTCGCGCACGCCGTCGAGCGAGGAGCTCGGCGAGCTGTACGACCTGCTCGACCTCGCGACGACCGAGTAGCTCACCAAGGAAGAGATCATCATGAAGCTCGGCTGGCGGGGCGCGATCGGTATCGCGCTCAGCATCGCGCTCCTCGTGTACGCGCTCCACGACGTCAACTTCGCCGTCGTGGTCGACACGCTCCGCCGCTCGAATCTGCTGCTCTTCGTGCTGAGCACCGTCGCCGCGACGCTCATCTACCCTCTTCGCGCGCGTCGCTGGCGCGTGATCCTCGACCCGATCGAGCCCGACACTCCCTTCGGTCCGCTGTGGCGCGCGACCACCATCGGGATGATGATCGGCAACATCGTGCCGGCGCGCGCGGGAGAGCTCGCCCGCGCGTACGCGCTCAGCCGCGAGCATCCGCGCGTCGGCTTCGCGGCCGCCTTCGCCTCGATCGCCGTCGACCGCGTGTTCGACGCGGTAGTGATCCTGCTCCTGCTCTTCCTCGCGATGCTCGACCCCGCCTTTCCCTCCGGGACGCGCGTCGCCAACCAGCCGATCGCCAACTGGGCGGGCGGCGGGATCATCGCGCTCGTCGCGGTGCTGTTCGCGCTCTACGCCGTCGTGCTTTTTCCGCAGCGCGTCCTCACCTTCTACGAGATCGTCGTGCGGCGGCTGGCGCCGAAGCTCGAGGCGCGCGGGCGAGACGCGCTGATCGCCTTCGCGGGCGGCCTGAGCGTGCTGCGCTCGCCGCGGCGCTTCGGCGAAGTGCTGCTGTGGACCGTGCTCCACTGGCTGATGAACGCCCTCGCCTTCTGGCTCGGCTTTCGGGCGGTCGGGATCGCCGCACCGTTCACGGCGTCGCTCTTCGTGCAGGGGATCATCGCGATCGGCGTCGCGATCCCCTCGGCGCCGGGGTTCTTCGGTGTCTTCGAGGCGGTCGCCCGCGAAAGCCTGGCGGTCTACGGCGTCGGGCCCGACCTCGCCGTCGCCTGGGCGATCGGCTTCCACATCCTGAGCTTCATCCCCATCACCGTGATCGGCGCGGTCTACTTCGCCCGGCTCGGGATGCGCATGGGCGATCTCGGCGGCGTGACCGAGCGTTAGGCAGCGATGCCATCGGCGCGCGTCGCGGCCTACGCGAAGATCAACCTCGCGCTGCGCGTCCTCGCGCGCGAAGCGGGCGGGTATCACCAGCTCGAGACGCTCTTCTGCCGCATCGACCTCGCCGACGACATCGTCGTGCGGGTGAGCGACGACGACACGCGCTCGCTCGAGTGCGCGGGCGCGGAGCTCGGCCCGGTGGAGAAGAACCTCGCCTGGCGCGCCGCGACCGCGTACGCGCAGCTCGACCGCTGGCCGCGCGGCTTCACGATCGAGATCGAGAAGCGCATCCCCGTCGGAGGGGGCTTGGGCGGAGGAAGCGCCGACGCGGGCGCGGTGCTCCGCGCGCTCAACGCGCTCAACCCGCGCCCGCTGCCGCAGCACGAGTTGCTCGCGATCGCCGGCTCGCTCGGCGCCGACGTCCCTTTCCTGACCACTGCGACGCCGCTCGCTCTCGCGTGGGGACGGGGCGAGCGCATGCTCGCGCTTCCGGCGCTCCCGGTGCGTGACCTCGCCCTCGTTCTCCCTCCCCTCGCGGTCGACACCAGCGAAGCATATGGCTGGCTCGCCGCGTCACGTTCGGATGCGGGCGCCGCGGCGTACTTCCCCGCGCTCCATCCGCTCGCCGCGGTGACGACATGGGAGGGCGCGCTGCGCCACTCGGAGAACGACTTCGAACCCGTGGTGTTCGCGCGCCGTCCCGAGCTCGGCGAGATTCACGCGCGACTGGCCGAGCTTCCCGGTGTCGCGCTCGCGCGGATGAGCGGTTCCGGCTCGACGCTGTTCGCGCTCTTCTCCGAAGACCTGGAGCTCCGCGCGGTTTCGCAGGCGACCGGCTGCAAGGTCCTCGCTTCGCGCACGCTCAACGAGGTTCCGCTGGTGGGAGTGGATCTCGGGTGAAGGAAGTGGGGTGAGTTGCGAGTCGTCGGTTGCCAGTTGTCAGCGGCGGGTCACGGCGATTGCCGACCACCCGCGACCGGGAACCGACAACCGGCAACTGACAACTTCTTCGATGGCAGCCCGAGCCGCGTCCCGCTACCTTTCGAGCGCAC
>JABFXM010000578.1 GCA_013361745.1 Gemmatimonadaceae bacterium
GGGGGGGGGGGGGGCAGGGCAACTACCCATAAGGACTGAGGCCGACGCGCGGCGCCTGTGGCGCCGCTGTCGGCCTCTTGACGCGATGGCTCGGGTCGGGGGTTTGGCGCGGGTCGCGCCGGGGTTTGTCAGAGGGCTGGCATCGCGCGATTTCGCGGGGGAGGACAGCCGAGTCGCTGATGCTCATGAGAACGGCAATGCCTTCAGGCAGTTCTCAAAACCCTCAGAGCCTCGGCCATCTCCCTGCTGATCGCGCGATGCCCGAATGCTCACCGATCCCCAACGCGACCCGCGAAGAAACGATCAGTCAGCAGTCCCGCCCCTTGCCCCCCGCACCGCGGTATCCGGCTCTCGGCCCCGCTGTTTCCAACGGCACCCGCCCCGCCGTTTCAAACGGCACCCGCCCCGCCGTTTCACATCTCAAGGGTAGAGCGTCTCGACCTTCCAGGCATCCGCAACACGTGTGTACCTGTGCCGCACGTGTAGCCGGCTCGGCATGTTCTTCCAGAACTCGATCGCGCGCGGCGCGAGTCGGAAGCCGCTCCAGTGCGGCGGACGCGGGACGGGTTTTCCCTCGAATCTTCGCTCGAACTCGGCGACGCGCTCCTCGAGCGTTCCCGGAGGATCGATGACACGGCTCTGCAGCGATGCCCAGGCGCCGATCTGGCTGCCGCGGGCGCGGGAGGCGAAGTAGGCGTCGGCCTCGGCGTCGGTCACCGGGGCGACGGTGCCTTCGGCGCGCACCTGGATCTCGAGCGGCTGCCAGTGGAAGCACATCGCGGCGCGGCCCGTCGCGAGAAGCTCCTCGCCCTTGCGGCTCTCGTAGTTCGTGTAGAAGACGAAGCCGCGGTCGTCGACCGCCTTGAGGAGGAGGATGCGCACCGCCGGCCAGCCGTCGGAAGACACCGTGCCTAACGCGAAGGCCGTCGGCTCGGGGAGACGGGCACGGTCCGTCGCCTTCGCCTCGGCGAGCAGCGCGCGGAAGCGCGCGATCGGGTCGACGTGCGGGGGCTCGGCGCGCGCCGCGGCTCTCGTCTCGACGCTCATCCGATCGCCCTCCGCTCGAAGCTGCGAATCCCGAAATACCAGAAGATCATCCCGATCACCACGAGCGCCGCGAGCGTCGCCGGTACGGGCATGTGCGGAACGCTCGGCGTGAGCGCGCCGCGCATTCCCTCCGCGACGTAGACGAGCGGGTTGATCAGCACCGCCCACTTCATGAAGGGTACCGCGCTCAGCCCCGCCCACGGATAGTACGCGCAGCCGAAGAAGAGCATCGGCGCGATGATCACGCTGAACATCAACCCGATCTGCTGCGGCGCGATCGCCGTGCCGAGCCAGAGCCCGAGCGAGGAGAACGCCGCCGCGCCAAGCACGACGATGAGGAGCACGAGCGGGAAATACGCGATCGTGAGCGCCGGGATCGGACCCATGATCAGCCGCGCGACGGGCAGCACGAAGAGCGCCGAGATCATCCCCTGCAGCACGCCGGCGACGATCTTCTCCGCGGCGATGAGTCGCGTCGGCACCGGCGCGAGCAGGCGGTCCTCGATCTCGCGCGTCCATCCGAAGTCCTGCACCATCGGCAGGGCCACCGACTGGATGCTCGCGAAGGTGAGGCTCACCGCGAGGATCCCGGGGAGCAGCGTCGCCGTGTAGCTGCCGCGCATGAAGCCCATGCGGGGAAGCAGGAAGCCGAAGACGATGATGAAGAGCGTCGGCTGGAGCGTCGTCCGGATCAGGAAGTACGGCAGCTCCTTCCGCGCGACGCGCATGTCGCGGTGCAGCAGCGCGAGAAAGACCTTCGACCGGCTGACGCGCGGGCGCGCGTCGCCGGCGGGGATCGCGACGACGTCGTGAGGGGTCACTCGAGCGTCCTCCCGGTGAGCGAGATGAACAGCGTCTCGAGACTCGGCTCGCGAAGCTGGATGTCCTTCACGGAGCGATGCGCCCCCTCGGCGGCCTTGATCAGCGCGGGGATGATCTCGCCGCCGCGCTGACTGTAGGCGCGCAGCGTCCGCCCTTCCGTCTCGACGCGATCGACGCCGGGGACAGCGCGCGCGGCGGCAGCGCTTTCGCTCGCGTCGCCGTCGAGCGTCAGCGTGACGAGCGTCCCGCCGGGCGCGCGCTCCTTGAGCGCGGCGGGCGTGTCGAGCGCGAGCAGCGTCCCGCGATCGACGATCGCGATCCGGTCGCAGAGCTGGTCCGCCTCCTCCATGTAGTGCGTCGTCATCACGATCGTGCGTCCGGCGGCGTGCAGCTCGCGCAGGATCTCCCAGAGCGAGAGCCGCGCCTGCGGGTCGAGCCCGACCGTCGGCTCGTCGAGGAAGATCACGCTCGGCTCGTGGATCAGGGCCCGCGCGATCATCAGCCGCTGCTGCTGGCCGCCG
>JABFXM010000131.1 GCA_013361745.1 Gemmatimonadaceae bacterium
GGATTGCGATAGACGAGCCCGCAGGCGCGGCAGCGCACGACGCGCACCGGCGGCGGCTCGGAGAACGCCGCGCGATCGAGCAGCTTGTCGGGCGGCGTCGAGCCGGCGACTCGCCTGGTATGAAAGGCCCACAACGCCTCGACCTCGGCGCGCACCTCGTCCGCGTCGGCCACCTCGTCGGTGTCGGCACCTCCACAGACATGACAGCGCGCGAGCTCGTAGGCGACGGTGGACATGCGATGGGGAAGTGCAGCGACCGTGCCCGAGGCGGATGATCCGACGGGGGTGGACTCTCGGCGGTGATGGTTGGCATCGGATCGCTCTGTGTGGCGGTCGAGTTCCTCGGGGCCCGCGCGCCCGAGTGCGCGTTCGCGCCTTTCATCCACCGTAGCGGGGAGAGTCGTAACGGGTGAACGACAATCTTCACGGATCGACACTGATTCACACGGATACAGCTTTGGGGGTATCCGATCCAGGGATCTCGCCCGGCGCCCAAAACCAATTGCCGTATCCGTGAAAATCCGTGCAAATCCGTTCAGATCGTAGTTCTCCTTTCGATGTCCACGCACTGCATGAGCCACGTGCCGGAGCGAACCACGACTCCGTCGTCAGCGCCCCGCCACCGACGAGCCCCGACCCGCGCTCGGAGCGATCCGATGCCACCATCGCATGGTCCCGCAGCCGTTCGCCGCGCTAGTCTGCTTCTTGCGCCCACCAGCGATGATGACTCCGGCGACGAGGAAGCGACGCGGGCCGTTCGACGCGACTGTGAAGAGCACGCGAGCGATCCGCGACGGGCGGCGGATCGTGCTCGAGATTCCGCTCATCGGGGAGATGGTGCCGGCGGTGCTGCTGCTCCCGGAGACGAAGACGTGCCCGCCGGCGGCGCTGCTGCTGCACGGGTATGGGTCGCGGAAGGAGCAGATGGCGGACTCCGTCGGCCGCGCGCTGCTCGCGTCGGGGATCGCCTCGCTCTCGATCGATCTCCCGCTGCACGGTGAGCGCGAGCGCTCGGTCGAGATCGACGCGGTGCGCAACCCGCTCGTGCTCGTCTCGCAGTGGCGCGCCGCGCTCGCCGAGTGCGGTGCGGCGCTCGAGTGGATGGCGGAGCACGAAGAGGTGGACGGGCACCGGCTCGCGCTCGTCGGCTACTCGATGGGCTCGTTCATCGGGGTGATGGTCGCCGCGCGGAGCGACCACGTGAAGGCGCTCGTGCTCGCGGCGGGCGGCGACCTTCCGGAGAACACGCCCTTCACTCGGCTGGTCCGCACCATCGCCGACCCGATCCGCGCCGTTCGCCGTCTCGGCGGGCGTCCGCTGCTGATGGTCCACGGCACTCGCGACCGCACGGTGCTCCCCGAGCAGGCGAAGCGACTCTTCGAGGCGGCGCAGGAGCCGAAGGAGCTTCGCTGGTACGAGACCGGCCACTGGCTCCCCGATTCCGCTACGCGCGATGCAGCAGCCTGGCTGAAAGCGAAGCTGCGCTGAGACTCTCGCGCCACGCGACTCGGGCCCGGCAGGATCAACGGTTGAACTACGATCTTCACGGATTTCACGGATTTTCACGGATACTGCATCCTGGGCAGGATCCAATCGACACGCATACGAGGCCGTATCCGTGAAAATCCGTGTCGATCCGTGTAATTGTCGTTCAACCGTTAGAGTAGCGACCGCGAGAGAAGCCCGCGCCTAACGGCCGAGCTGGTACAGCTCCACCTGCCCCTTGTTGAAGAGCGGGATCGCCAGCAGTCCGCGCGCCGGGTCGAGGCCGATGTCGGCTGGGGCTTCGACGCCGGTGACGACGTGCGTCAGCGTGTTGCCGTTGATCGCGGAGACCGAGCTGTCGGCCCAGCTCGAGACGAGGATGCGGCCGTCGCTCGTGATCTCGACGCCGTCGAACTGACCCTTCCCGGTGGCGATCGTCGTCACCGACTTGCTCCCCGGCGTCCAGGCGAGAATGGTCGGCGCGCCGAAGGAGAGGACGATGAAGCGGTTGTTCTTCGCGTCCCAGACGATCCCGTTCGGCCGGCCGAGCGAGTCGTTCTGGATCGCGATGCTCGCGCCCTTGCGGTCGCGGTTGAGCATGAAGATCCGGTCGGTCGTCGTGTGGCTCGTCGAGCCGTCCGCCTTGAAGGCGACCTCGGTGTCGGTGATGTAGACGTCCCCGTTCGGTCCGATGGCGACGTCGTTGAGGAAGTGCGCGCCCTGCTTGGTCAGGTCCCAGCTCGCGAGCGGCTTGCCCGTCGTCTTGCTGAAGGCGCGCACCGCGTCGATGTCGGCGACGAAGAGCGTATCGCCGATGATCCCCATCCCCTTCGGCGCGTTGAGCGTCACGCCGTTCTTTCCCGCCTGGATGAAGTGGAGCGAGTCCACCGTTCCGTCCTGCGACATCCGCGAGATGAAGCCGTTGTTGTCCTTCGTCAGCGGCGCGCCGTTGATGTTCGACACGAACCACTGGCTCGACGCGGCGTCCCAGCGCACCGACTCCGGAGTCTTGAAGCCGTCGATCGTCTTCACCTTCGAGGTGCCGCTGCTGCTGCCGCCGGTCGCGTTGCCGGTGCCGCTCGAGCTCGCGGTGGCGCGCGCCGTATCCGCGTTCGTCCCGGCCGTGCCGGCGTGCATCGTGGTGTCCTGCAGCTTGCTGTCGTTCGAGCAGGCGGCTGCGGCGAGGGCGAGCAGTGCGACGAGGGATGTCGTGGTGCGCATTGGGGGAGCCGGGTTGATGGTCGGTGACGCCGTCCGGGGCGAACGCGCGATGCCGCGAGTTCCGTTCCGGCGCGCTCTCACGCGGCGAGGCCCGCATCGGGAGACTTCCCCGATGCGGGCCTCGTTCACTCTACCACCGAACCGTCAGCGCATCAATCAGGGGCGATGACCCGCACCCGCGCCGGCGCCAGCGGGGCGGCCATGCGCGCCGCCGTTCGCCGGGATCGTCGAGGGACGGCCGCCGGCGTTCGCCGGGCGCTTCGTCGCCGCGAGATCGGTCCCCATCGACGACGGCTTGTGCGCCTGGCCGGCAGCCGCCTGCGCCGGGAGATCCTTCGGCATCTTCTCGAGGTCGGCGTCGCTCGCCCTGGCGAGTAGGCGGTCGTGCACGCGCTGCAGCGCCGCGTCCGAGGGGAGGCCACGGTCCATCAGGCTGCCGATCACGTAGAGCGGCACCGCGAGCGAGCGGCCCGAGGGGGCGCTCTTCGCCAGCGCGCTCACCTGCGCACCGTCCACTCCGCGGCGCATCGCTTCCGCGCCCGCTTCGACCTCGTCATCGGCCGGCCTGGTGCCGCGCGCGCTCTCGAGCGCGTCCTTCGCGTCCTCCATCCGGGCCGCCTGATCCTTCACCGACTTCTCGATGTCGGCCGGCGCGACGCCCTTCGCCGCGAACTTCAGCGCGCGGTTCTCCAGCGCCGCGGCGGGAAGGTCGTGCGCGCGGGCATCGGCGATCGTCGCCAGCACGCGCTGCGCGACGTCGGCCGGCAGCACCGCGCTGAGCCGCGCCGACGGATCGTTCGCCGCCGTCTGCGCGCTCAGGCTCACCGAGATCATCGACGCCCCGACGAGGGCGACGAGCGAGTTCGCATACCGCATGAGTACCTCCTCTACCTGCGTTGCGCGCGTGCCGCCATCCTCCCGCACGCGCATCGTCCGACTGCACCCTGCACCCCCATAGACTGCACCATCGCGCCCCCGCGTCACTCCGGACGCGATCACCCGGCGCTCGTGCGCCGGCGCACGCTCAGCGGTCGGGCACCACGAGGACGCCCACGACGCCTCCGTCCTCGTCGGCGAGCGTGGTCAGGCCGGGGGGCGCCAGCCATGCGCCGCCATCCACGCGCACGTTCATCTCGTACGTCCCGGCGCCGATCGGGAGCGTCGTCGTCCACCAGCCGTCGCCGAGCGACTCGAGCGTCACGGGCTGCCAGCTCGTGAAGTCTCCGCTGATCTCGACGCGGCGGGCGGCCGTGGCGCGGACGCGCACCAAGCGCTGACCGCCACCAAGCGCGCGCACCTCGAAATCCTCGACGACGCGCGACGCCTCGCCCTCGGCGCGGTCGATGCGCGTCACGGGATGCGCACCGCGCGCTGGAGCCGGCGCACGATCCGGCGTCGAGGCGCTCGCGGCGGCGGATGTCAGATCGCGCAGCCCGAGCCGGATGCCGAGCGTGCCGTAGCTGGCGGCCTCGTAGCCCTGCAGGGGATCGGCGGGATAGCGGCCCGCGCTCGCCGTGATCGCGACGTCGCGTCCGATCCACAGGGCGACGCTCGCGTTCACCCATCCCTGCGCCCCGCCGCCGAGTGCGACGCGATCGCCATGGCGCGCGCCGACGGTCGCGTTGATGTCGGCCTTCCCCGCGAGCGCGCGGAGCGCGAGCTGCGCGTCGGTGAAGGAGATCGTGTCGGCGACGCGTGTCGGCGCCATCGACAGTGTCGCGATCAACCCCGAGTGCTGGACCCACACGCCGCCCTCCGTCCCGCGCACCGAGTGCCAGCCGAGGCTGTCCCACGTCTGTCCGACGGAGCCGCCGATCCACGCGCCGACGCCGTCATGAATCGCGTGCAGGCGAACGCTCGCGAGCGACTCCGCGGTGCGATTGCCGTCGGCGTGCACGCTGCCGCCGGTCGTCCCCGCAAGCTCGCCGACGATCGGCCGCCACGGCGTGAAGAGCGCGCCGGCGAGCAGTCCCTGCGTGCTCCACCCGCCGCCGGTGAACTGCGACAGTCCGCCCGCGACGTCGAGCGACGCGTCGGGCAGCATCGCGTGCAGCGACGGCGAGATGGTGAAGGCGCCGTTGGATGCGGTGTCGTTGGCGTAGCGCAGCCGCGAGCTCGATGCCTCGAGCACCGCGGTGCTGGCCTGCGCGCCGGCGGACGTGACGGCGAGCGCGAGCCCGGCGAGCGTCATCGCGACGCGCGCCGTGAGGATGGAACGCAGATTCATGAGGCGGATCCGACGCGAAGGACCGAGCTGCTCGTACCGAAGTCGTCGTGCACGGTGCTGGCGTACGGGTCGCTCACCCAGCGCTCGCCATCGACGATGAAGGCGTACTCGTGGCGGCCCGCGGGCAGCGGCACCGACGCCGTCCACACACCGTCCACGCCCTCACCCGTCAGCGGCGTCGCGTTCGGCGACCATCCGTTGAAGTCGCCGACGAGCGCGACGCGATGCGCCTCGGGATGGACGAGCGTGAAGCGGACGACGTACACCGTGTCGTGCGCGGGATGCGCCGCGGTCGCGACGTGATTCTCCCTCCGCTCGCCCGACGTCGCGCTCCTCCGGCCGAGCACCGCGACGAGCGCGAGGCTCGCGGCGAGGGCGAGTCCGGTGAGCGGGGTGACGCGGAGCGTCGGGCCGCGGCGCCACCAGGGCGCGCGCGTTCCCGCCGCCGCGCGAACCGCGCGCATCACGCGCTCGTCGAACTCCTCATCGAAGCGCACCGGCTCGCGCAGGGGCGCGGCCATCCGCTCGATGACGTCGTCGGGCACCGGGCCCCCGTTCGACGCGTCGTGCAGCGGTCGGTCAGTCATGTGCCACCTCCTCCTCCAGCAGTTCACGGAGCCGGGCGCAGGCGCGCTTCACGCGCATCTTCAGCGCGGACACGCCGGCGCCGGTGATCTCCGCCATCTCCTCGTAGCTCACTTCCTCGACGTGCTTCAGCAGGAACGCCTCGCGCTGCTCCACCGGGAGCTGGTCCACCGCGCGCTGGATCTCCTGCAGCGACGGCCCCTTCTCCTCATCGTTCTCGTCGACGCCGTCGCCGGGGATCGAGAGCAGCGAGCGCTCGGGGGCGGCGTACTAGCGCGCGCGTCGCGTGCGGCGCGAGGCGAAGGTGCGGCACTCGTTGAGGACGATCTGATGGAGCCAGGCCGCGAACTGGTCGGGCTTCCGGCAGCGATCGAGCGCGCGAAAGGCGCGGACGAAGGCCGACTGGATGACGTCCTCCGCGTCCGACTCGCTGCCGACCATCCGCGTGGCGAAGCGCGCGAAGTTGTCGCGGTAGCGGCGCACGAGCACCGTGAACGCGTCCACCTCGCCGGCGAGGACGCGAGTGATCGCCTCCTCGTCGGACATGTGCCTCGAATCACGCACGACCAGCGGGTGAGCGCCCATCGATCGATAGACTGCACGATCGAAGGGCGCGTCACCTTCGCTGCACTGGCTGTTACGAGGCTGTCACGCGAGTGAAGACCGCGTCATGCGGCGTCGCGCAGCGCGGGCGCGGCGTACGCGCCCGTACCCTCGCTGCGTCGCAGCGCGAAGAACGCGGCGGCGTAGACCGCGGCCGCGATGAGATAGAGCGCCTTCGTCCCGGTGACCATCGAGAGATACTCGAGCACCCCGCCGACCACGGCGCCGAAGACGTTGAAGGCGAGCGCGCGCGAGCTGTCGACGCGTGACTCGAACAGCTCGGCGAAGATCAGCGCGGCGAAGAGCACCGGGAGCGCGACGAGCAGGCCGCCGAGCAGCCACTGGCCGGTGGTGCCGAGCCAGAGCAGCGAGCGCACGGGGACGAGGTACGCGAGCGCGAGCGAGACGAACAGCCCCGCGAAGCGCGCCGCGCGCGGCGGGGTGTGCCCGGTCGCGGTGAGCACGTTCGCGCAGAGGATCACGACGAGGATCGACGCGAACACGAGCACGTTCACCCACCACGTCGCCCCGAAGAGCAGCGACATCTCGGCGACGCTCTTCGTCTCGACGAGGAGGAAGCCGGCGCCGAGGAAGAACATCGGCCAGTCGCCGCGCCCCTGCAGCGTGTGCGGCGCGCCGACGCGGATGAAGGCGTACGCGATGAGCAGGATCCCGAGCAGCACCGTGAGGTAGTGTGTCGGCACGGTGTGCTTGCGCAGGTAGAGATACGGCCAGTCGTCGTGCGGGAGCGCGACCTTCATCCGCAGCTCGGAGACGCTCGAGTCGGCGGTGATCGCCGCGCCGTCGAACGACGGGCCGGCGACGAAGGTGTAGTTGAAGAGGTACCAGGGCTTGTAGCGGATCACCGCCGGTGCGCGCCCGAACGCTCCCTCGAGCGTCTGGTAGATCTTCGCCGCGATGTATGGATACTGCGACATGTGGTACGTGATCATCACCCCGTCCGGATGCAGACGGGCGCGCGCCGCGTCGAACGACTCGCGGGTGTAGACATAATTGTCGAGCCGCAGCGATCCCATCCCCGAGAGCAGCGTCTGGCTGTCCAGGGTGCCGAAGACGATCGCGTCGTAGTGGCGATCGGTCTGGCGGAGGAAGGCGCGCGCGTCGTTGACGGTGACGTGGACGCGCGGATCGGCGTACGGGTGCCGCGGATGCCGCTCGCGCCCGATGTCGACGATGGTCGGGTCGATCTCGACCGCGTCGACGTACTTCGCGCCGAGCTCGAGGAGGTTCGCGAGATCGTTCCCGGTGCCGGCGCCGACGACGAGCACCGTGTCGAGCCGCGGGGCGTACTTGTATGGCGCGAGATACGCCGCGCGCACGCCGGCGAGCACGCTGTCCGTGCGCGCGCCCTCGGGCGACGCGTCGAGGATCCACTGGTGCATCGAGCCGTTCACGTGGAGGCTCGTCGCGTAGCGGATCGGGATCAGGTTGATGCGATAGTAGGGCGACCAGCGCTCGTTGGGGCCATGCGTCCACGCCGCGAGCGCGACCGCGACGACGCCAGCGCCCGCCATCGCCAGCGCATAGCGCGCGGTGCCGAGCGAGAGCAGCGCCCAGACGAGGAACGCGATCGTGAACCAGATCCAGGGGACGGTGCGCATCGCGCTGAGCAGCGCGAAGAGTCCGATTCCGCTCAGGCTGCCGACGATGTCGAGCGAGTACGCGGTGAGCGGCCGGAAGCGGCGAAACAGCGTCCCCATCGCCGCGCCGAGCGGGAGCATCACCAGCGCGGCGAGGGTGAAGAGAACGAGAACGGTCGGCAGGATCCCGACCTTCCCCCACGTGCCGTGCATCTCCCCGTAGATCGCCCAGATGTGCTCGTTCGGGTCCTTCTGCGTGCGGACGATGAAGTTCGACCAGACCTTCACCGCGGTGAAGAGCAGCACCAGCGCGCCCGGCGCGATCCAGCGCATCCGCCGCTCGTCGCGCGAGCGCAGCAGGCCGACCCCCATCCCGAGGAAGGTCGCGATCACCACCATGTTCAGGTAGAAGCCGAACACCCGCACGTACGCCGAGATGTAGCGGATGAAGGCGAGCTCGATGAACAGGATGAGAAACGAGTAGCCGACGAGCGAGAGCGCGGCGCGCCGGTCGACGCGCGCGGTCTCGATGCTGGAATCGTGTGACGGAGCTGACATTTGCCTCGATCTTCGGGGGGAGAAAGAAGCCCCGAACCTAACGTCCCGGCCGGGCCGCCTCAACCCGATTCGTCACGAGCCGATCGTCTCGCCCGTCGCCTGGTCGAAGAAGAGCAGATGTCGCGTGTCGATCGCGAGCTGCACGGGTTCACCCGGCTTCGGCAGCGGCTGCGGCGAGAGCGAGGCGGTGAGGTCCTGGCCGTTCCCGCGCGCGTGAAGCAGCGTCTCGTTGCCGAGCGGCTCGACGACGTCAACGACGAAGCCGCTCACCGCGCGCGCCGAGGGCGGCGGGGAGGCGACGTGCACGTGCTCGGGACGGACACCCGCGACCACCGGTCCGCCGACGTACATCGCCATGCGGCGCGCGCGCTCCTCGTCCACCGGGAGGACGATCCCCGCGCCGCGCAGCTCGACGCCGCCGGCGCCGCGCTCCAGCGTCCCGCGCATCACGTTCATCGGCGGGCTGCCGATGAAGGTCGCGACGAAGAGATTGTTCGGCCGCTCGTAGAGCGCGATCGGCGTGTCGATCTGCTGCACCTTCCCCGCGTTCATGACGACGATGCGATCGCCCATCGTCATCGCCTCGGTCTGGTCGTGGGTGACGTAGATCGAGGTCACGCCGAGCCGGCGCTGCAGGCGCGAGATCTCGCGGCGCGTCGCGACGCGGAGCTTCGCGTCGAGGTTCGAGAGCGGCTCGTCGAAGAGGAAGACCTTCGGCTGCCTGACGATCGCGCGCCCGATCGCGACGCGCTGCCGCTGGCCGCCGGAGAGCTGCTTCGGCAGCCGGTCGAGCAGCGGGACGAGGTCGAGCATCTGCGCCGTCTCGGTGATCCGCCGCTCCACCTCGGCGGGCGCCATTTTCCGGAC
>JABFXM010000015.1 GCA_013361745.1 Gemmatimonadaceae bacterium
GTGGACCGCCGCGTGGCGGCCCGCCGAGCGACGCGCCCGCCGGCGGCGCCGAAGACACGAGCGCCGCCTGACGACGGCCGTCGCGCTCCCGCTCGCGCGCGCGTACGCGGCGCGTGATGGCGCCCCGGTGATCGACCGCGTCGATCCCGCGATCTTTCATCGCCGCTACTTCGGCCACTGCCTCGCCTGCGGCTTCTGCCGCGACGCGTGCTGCCAGCATGGTGTCGACGTCTCGCTCGGCGAGCGCGATCGGATTCTCGCCGAGGCCGACGCGCTCGAGCCCCTGGTGGGCGTGGCGCGCGCCCACTGGTTCGTCGCCGACGTCCAGCACGACGAGGATTTTCCCGGCGGCGCGGCGACGCGCACTGCGGTGGTGGACGGTGGCTGCGTCTTTCTGCGGCGCGACGCGCGCGGGTGCGCGCTGCATGCGCACGCCCTGGCGCAGGGGGCGGACTATCACGCCATCAAGCCGATGGTGAGCGCGCTCTTTCCGGTGACGTTCGGGGAGAGGATGCTGGTCTGCTCGGAGGAGCTCGTCGACGGGTCGCTCGTGTGCGCGGGGGAGGGACAGACGGCGTACGAGATGGCACGCGGTGAGCTCGCCTACTATTTCGGCGCCGAGCTGGTCGCCGAGCTCGACGCGCTCGCTCAGTCCCGGGCTTCGAGCGTCTGACGCTCGGTGCCGTGAGGCGGCGTGCGCGACTGCTGCACTTCGCGAATCCGGGCGAGGAAGGCGGCAGGGCCGGCATGATCCGGCAACGAGTGCAGGATCCGCATCGCTTCCTCACGACGCACGGTGATCCCCGCGGGAAAGCTGTGCAGGTCCACCCCCACTCGCTCGAACTCCGCCAACAGCTCTTCGAATCGCCGCTCGTCCGTCATCAGCCCTGGGTTCGCGGGTGACGCTATCGCTTACGCGTGAACGGCGCCCGGCTGGCGTCGTGCTGGCGCGCCCGTTCCGTCGACGTAAGGATAATGCGCATAATCGCAGTTGGCGCAAAAATATTGCCAAACCGGGCTGTACGCGAAAGGGCGACCGACGTCGGTCGCCCTTTTTGCGCAATGAGTTACGCGGTCGCGTTCGCTACGGCCGAGGTCCCGATGGCGCGGAGCCCCAGACGTTGTTCGTCCGGTCGACGTCGGGCACGCGCTTGTCCGGATCGATCTCGATGCGCGTCACCGTCTTGCCGCGGAACGTGTAGCTCCGCCGGTAGCGCACCGTGTTGCGGCTCCAGACCTCCGCCGGGTAGTCGAAGTTCTCCGTCGAGCCGTCGCTGAACGAGAAGCGCGCGTGGAGCGGCAGCACACCGCGCGCCCGGTTGCCGTACTCGACGGTGACGGTCTGCATGTCGCCGGTGCGCGAGCTGCCCACACTGTCGATCGCCTGGTCGAAGTGCGGGTTCTCCTTGAACCACTCGCGCCAGAACCAGTCGAGCCGCCGCCCGCCGACGTCCTCCATCGTGCGATAGAAGTCGGCCGGGGACGGATGCTTGTAGGCCCAGCGCTGGATGTACGTGCGGAAGGCATCGTCGAACGCCGCGGGGCCCAGGATCTCCTGGCGCAGCAGCTGGAGGCCGACGCTGGGCTTCACGTACGCGGCGAGGCCCAGGAGGCGCGAGTCGATGCGGTCGGGGTTGACGTCCACCGGCACGTCGACGTTCACCTTCATCGCCCCTTCGACGGACGAGCGCTCGCCGAGGGCGCGCGTCATCTGGTCGCCCTTCTCGGGATAGCGGCGCGCTTCGCTGAAGGTGTTGATGAACGTGTTGAAGCCTTCGTCCTGCCACATGTGCATCCGCTCGTTCGAGCCGACGATCATCGGGAACCAGTTGTGCCCGATCTCGTGCGTCACGACGTTGTAGAGGTCGTACTTGTCGTCGCTCTTGGCCTCCATCACGAGCATGGGATACTCCATGCCGCTGATCGGGCCCTCGACGGCGCTCATCTGCGGCCACGGGTACTGGAACCAGCGCGTGGAGTACTCGTCGATCGACATGCGCGTCATGTCGGCGGCGTCCTTCCACGGATCGACGGCGGTGGGCCGGTAGAACGCCTGCGCGAGGATGCCGTGCCAGCTGCTCGCGTCCCAGATGTATTCCGGCGAGGCGGCCCAGGCGACGTCGCGCACGTTCTTGGCGGCGAACTTCCACGTCAGCGTCCCATTTGCTACCGGGCGGGCCTTCCCTGAGCGAATTTCGTCGAGCGTGATGATGTTCACCGGCGTCGCCGACCTCGCCGCCTGGGCCAGACGCGCGATCGACGTCGGGGTGAGGACGTCGCGCGGGTTCGTCAGCGCGCCGGTGCTCGCCACGATGTAGCCGGCGGGGACGGTGATCTCGACGGTGTAGTCGCCATACTCGAGATAGAACTCGCCCTGGCCGAGGTAGG
>JABFXM010000469.1 GCA_013361745.1 Gemmatimonadaceae bacterium
CCGATCTGCGGCGTCGAAGAGGAGTGCGCGCGTCGCTCTTTCCTGAAACGCGCGCGCGGCCTCCTCGTACATCGCTCATGCCGCAGACCCTGCCCATTCGGCGCCTTGGCCGCGCTGTTCTCGCCGCGAGTGTCGCCCTCCTCGCCGCGCCCCTCGCGCTTCCCGCGCAGGGCACCGCTTCCGTCCACCCGACGCCGCCGCCGGTCGCGAAAGCGGTGCGGCGAGAGGGGCTGATCACCATCGACGGCCGCCTCGACGAAGGAGGGTGGGCGCGCGCGACGCCGCTCACCGGCTTCCGTCAGTCGCAGCCACACGACGGTGCGCCCGCATCGCTCGCGACCGAGGTCCGCATCCTCTACGACGACGACGCCCTCTACATCGGTGCGCGGATGAGCGATCCGGCGGGCGCCGCGAGCGTTCGCGCGCCGCTCGCGCGACGCGACCAGCTGCTCGACGCGAACGGGAACAACGGCTCCTTCAACTCGCTCACCACCGACAAGCTGATCGTCGAGCTCGACCCCTACCACAACCACATCGACGACGTCTGGTTCGAGGTGAATCCAGCCGGCGTGCGCGGCGACCAGTTCAATGGCGATCCCGCGTGGGATCCGATCTGGGAGGCGGCGTCGCAGGTCGACGCGCATGGCTGGACGACGGAGATGCGCATCCCGTACTCGCAGCTCCGCTTCTCGCGCGACACCGCGCAGACGTGGGGGCTGCAGATCTGGCGCTACGCCGATCGCATCAACGAGCAGGACATGTGGTCGTGGCGCGCGCGCAACGAGAGCGGCGGCCCCGCCTTCTGGGGGCATCTCGAGGGGATCACCATCGCCAACCGTCGGCGTCAGCTCGAGCTGCTCCCGTACGCGGTCTCGCGCGGACAGTTCAAGTACGCGGCGCCCGGCGATCCGTATCACGGCCGGAGCGACATGGGGCTGAACGCGGGCGCGGACCTCAAGTACCTGCTGACGTCGAACCTCACCCTCGACGCGACCTTCAATCCGGACTTCGGCCAGGTCGAGGTCGACCCCGCATCGCTCAACCTCTCCGCCTTCGAGACGTACTACGACGAGAAGCGGCCGTTCTTCGTCGCCGGCCAGAACGCCTTCAGCTTCGGGGGGATGAGCTGCTTCTTCTGCGACAACACTTCCGGGCTCGGCGTCTTCTACACGCGCCGCATCGGCCGTCCGCCGCAGCTCAACGGGTGGGTCGGGAACCAGATCGACAGCACGGGATCCGCCGACACGCCCGACAACGCGACGATCCTCGGTGCCGCGAAGATCACCGGTCGCACGAATGGCGGCTACACCGTCGGCCTGCTCGACGCGGTCGCCAACCGCGAGAGCGCTCGATACATCAGCTCGCGCGGCATGCCGCAACTGACGCAGACCGTCGAGCCGCTCACCAACTACTTCGTCGGGCGAGTGAAGAAGGAGTTCCGTCAGGGGGCGACGACGGTCGGCACGATCGTGACGTCGACCGTGCGCTCACTCGGCGACTCGGTGACACGGAGCCTGCTACGCGACCAGGCGACCGCGGTCGGTGTCGACTGGAGCCACGCCTGGCATGGTCGCACGTATCGCTGGCGCGGGAGCGCGGTGGTGTCCGACGTCCGCGGCTCCGCCGACGCGATCGATCTCACGCAGCGCTCGAGCGCGCACTACTTCCAGCGCCCCGATCGCGCGGTGACGAGCGATGGACTGTTCGACGTGCGCTACGACCCGGACGCGACCGCGCTCCGGGGCTACGGCTTCTACACGCGTCTCGCGAAGGAGAACGGGAACTGGCTGTGGGAGACCGCGCAGAACTGGCGGAGCCCGGGATTCGAGACGAACGATCTCTCCTACCTCGACCGCACCGACTACAAGTGGATGAACGCGAACCTCGGCCGACAGTTCGTCACTCCGCGGTCGTGGTACCGCAACATCTTCACGACCGTCGGAATCCAGCAGCAGATCGACTACGACGGGCTGCGGAGCAACGAGGACGCGCATGCCTACTACGGAATGGAGCTTCCGAACTACTGGAACGTCCGCACCTTCTACATCCACGACTGGACCGTCGACGACGACGCGCTCACGCGTGGTGGGCCGGTGGTGAAGCGCAACGGCTACGACTTCGGCCACTTCCAGGTCTCGACGGACGCGCGGCAGCGCGCGGTGTTCGATGTCACGCTGGAGACCGCGCGCGGGGTGGACGCACCGACGCACATGTTCACCTTCGCGCCGGGGATGGCGCTCAAGCCGGCGGCGAACATCTTCGTCGAGCTCGCGCCGCAGTATCGCTCCGACGAAGGCGACGCGCAGTACGTGACGACCGTCGCCGATCCGACGGCGACGCTCTTCGCCGGGAAGCGGTACGTCTTCGGCTACATCCGCAC
>JABFXM010000189.1 GCA_013361745.1 Gemmatimonadaceae bacterium
ATCCTGCTCGACCCAGCGGAGTACCTGCTGATAGCTCGAGTCCTGCTCGCTGGTGTAGTCGCCGAGCACCCAGACGTTGACCATCTGCCCGATCCGCTCGCGGAGCGGAAGGGAGGCGAGCGTGCTGTCGACCCAGCGCTCCTGCGCCGCCGTGAGCGGCGCCTCCGGGGGCGTCACGCGCGCCGCGCTGCCGGCGGGCGTGGTCGAGGTGGCGGGCGACGGTGCTCCGGCGCAGGCGGCGAGAAGAGCCGCGATCGCGGAAGCGGAAGCGAGGTGGAGCGGAAAGCGTGAGGCGGTGTTTCGCCGAGAAGGCATGAGCGCGCGTAAATGGCTGCCGAAGATTGAGCGCGAGGCGGGCGTCAGGAACTTACAGACGCGCACCGGGACGCGGAATCACCGATCGGAGAGGGGGAGACGCACGTGCGCCCGGTCACGCGGTGCGGCACGAACCCCCCGGTACCTCCCTGACTTTCCCCCGCGCGCATACGTTTTGCACCTCGGGGCGACCGCGCGCCGATGGTCTCGCAAGGTAGCGCTCGAAGTTTCCATCAACTCGCACGTGGAGGCGATACATGAGAGGACTCGTTGCCGCACTGATGCTCGCGTCGGCGGCCGTGGCCTGCGGCCCCCGCCAGGTGGAGGTTCGTTCCGCCCCGGCGGCGGCCGCCGAAGCCGCGGTGAACGTCACGAACAATCTGTCGGAGCCCGTGAACGTCTACATCAACTCGGGCGGCGAAGATGTCTTCCTCGGCCAGGTCGGCGGCGGAAGCGCGATGTCGCTCCCGGTGAAGGGCGTCGCCGCGGGATCCACCGTGACGCTGAAGGCGACCCGCATGTCCGACAAGTACAGCTACAGCAAGAGCGGCGTGGTGCTGTCGGGCACGTATCTCTGGCAGGTTCCGTAAGCGCGTCCGACGACGCAAATCGTTGGGGCGCTGTTGCTAGGGTCCGCCACGGCGGATAGTTTATGGGGCCGGAGCGAATCGCTCCGGCCCTTTTGTTTTCGCGCTCGCGTGTCCGCGGCTCTCTCGCCGCGTCGACGCGCCGGGCCCCCGCCGCGACGCATGCATCTCATCTGGGACTGGATCAAGAAGGGATACCTCCGGATCATCGGTCCCATCGGCGACTGGTTGGTGCGTCATCGCGTCCACCCCAACACCATCACGACGCTCGGCACCTTCTGCACGATCGTCGGCGGCGTGATCTACGCCACCGGGCACATCCGCACCGCGGGATGGTGGCTCGGACTCACCGCCTTCTTCGACGTCCTCGATGGAACGGTGGCGCGGCGGACTGGCCGCAGCAGCACCTTCGGCGCCTTCTACGACTCGGCGCTCGACCGCGTCGCCGACGGAGCGGTGCTCGGCGGGTTGATCATCTTCTATGGGTCGAGCCCGCGCTACGGCAGCACCGTCATGCAGGTGGTGACGCTGCTCGGTCTCGTCGGCGCGTACATGACGTCCTATACGCGCGCTCGCGCCGAAGCGCTGGGAATCGACGCGAAAGTCGGCGTCCTCCAGCGGCCGGAGCGGGTGACGCTGCTCTCGGCGCCGCAGGCCTTCTTCGGCCTCGCGCTGAATGGCTGGATCCTCGCGGCCATCATCGTCCTGCTCACCGTGACGGCGTGGATCACGGTGGTGCAGCGCTTCATCGCCGTCCACGCCGCGTCGCGTCCGACGATCGATCTCCCCGGGGCGCAGCCTGACGGCAATGCCGCCTCGTCCGTCGATTCGCCGACGCCCCCACCTCAGGCGCTCGCGCGCCACGTTCCATCCTGACAACCGGAGAACCGTTCGTGCCTGGTTCCAGCTCTTCTTCGTCCGTCCGTCCCGCCACTGGCCGTCTCGGCATCATCACGCCGGGACTCGGCGCCGTCGCGACGACCTTCATCGCCGGCGTCGAGAGCGTCCGCCGCGGGCTGTCCAAGCCCGTCGGCTCGCTGACGCAGATGGCGACGATCCGCCTCGGCAAGCGCGGCGAGAATCGTACGCCGCTCATCAAGGAGTTCGTCCCCCTCGCCGACCTGAAGGACATCGTGTTCGGCGCGTGGGATCCGATTCCGGATGACGCGTACACCGCCGCGAGCAAGGCGGGTGTGCTCGAGAAGCACGACCTCGAGCCGATCGCCGACTTCCTGAAGTCGATCAAGCCGATGCCCGCCGTCTTCGAGAACAAGTACGTCACCCGCATCAAGGGGACGAACGTCAAGACGGGGAAGACGAAGCGCGACCTCGCCGAGCAGCTCCGGCAGGACATCCGCGACTTCAAGGCGAAGAACAAGCTCGATCGCGTCGTCGTGGTGTGGTGCGCGTCGACGGAGATCTACATCAAGCCGGGTCCGCAGCACGCGACGCTGGCGCAGTTCGAGAAGGCGATGGAGGCGAACGACGAGGCGATCGCGCCCTCGATGCTCTACGCCTACGCCGCGATCATGGAGGGCGTCCCCTTCTGCAACGGTGCGCCGAACCTCGCGGTCGACATCCCGGCGCTCATCCAGCTCGCGAACGAGAAGGGCGTCGCGATCAGCGGCAAGGACTTCAAGACCGGCCAGACCTGGATGAAGACCGTCATCGCGCCGGGGCTCAAGGCGCGCATGCTCGGCCTCGCCGGCTGGTACTCGACGATCATCCTCGGCAACCGCGACGGCGAGGTCCTCGACGACCCGGCGTCGTTCAAGACGAAGGAAGAGTCGAAGCTGTCGGTGCTCCACACGATCCTGCAGCCGGAGAAGTATCCCGAGCTGTACAAGGGCTTCTCGCACGTCGTCCGCATCAACTACTACCCGCCGCGCGGCGACAACAAGGAAGGCTGGGACAACATCGACATCTTCGGGTGGATGGGCTACCCGATGCAGATCAAGGTGAACTTCCTCTGCCGCGACTCGATCCTCGCCGCGCCGATCGTGCTCGATCTCGCGCTGTTCTCCGATCTCGCGCAGCGCTCGGGGATGAAGGGCGTGCAGGAGTGGCTCTCCTTCTACTACAAGAGCCCGATGAGCGCGACGCCCTCGCTCGCGCCGGAGCACGACCTGTTCATCCAGCAGACGAAGCTCAAGAACACCCTCCGCGAGCTGATGGGAGAGGAGCCCGTCACGCACGTGGACGACCAGGCCTGAGGATCCGATGATGCGCCAGCGCGTTGCCGTTCCGTCATTGCTCGTCGCGGTGTCGTGGGCAGTCGCTGGCGCACTCACCCTCGCCGCCTGCACGACCAAGCCGCGCGAGCTGTCGATCCGCACCTACTCGGAGCACTTCGAGTACCGGATCACCTCCGACCCGATGCCGCCGCGCGCGCGCGAGGACGTGCTCTACCGCGTCACCGTGATCGACCGGGAGACCGGCCAGCCGGTGGAGGGAGGCGAGGGGCGGATCTTCGCCAACAACTCGGCGGGGGCCAGCACCTGGGATTCCTTCCAGGCGGCGCCGGAGGTGGGGACGTACACGGCGAAGCTCCGCTACGTGACCGCCGAGCAGTGGGCGGTCGGGATCGAGTTCCGTCGCGACTCCCTGCCGGGGACGAAGATCGAGCGCGCAACCGACTGGCAGCAGGAAGTCGGCGCCGCGACGTCCGGACCCTGAGCGCCCGTCCTCAACGCTTTCGCAGACGAGAGATGCGCCACTTCTATCGCAGCCACATGCCCCCCGCCGAAGTCCTCGCGATGGCGGACCGCTTCTTCCCGACGATCGGGCTCACGGCGAGCGCCACCGCCGTCCGCTCGCGGAGCTTCACCGGACCGTTAGGCACGATGAAGGTCACGGTGAAGGCCGAAGGCGGCCACTACACCTTCATCGAGGTCGACACCGACCAGATGGGGGAGAGCCGCCTCGACCGCAACGTGAAGAAGTTCTTCGTGCAGTGCCACCGGCGCGAGGACCCCGCACACACCCTCGAAGCGTCGTACTGATGGCGACGCGCGCGAAGGGCGGCCGCGCCGCGCCGGCGCGGCCAGCGGGCACCTTCGACCCCGAGACACCCGGCTCCGCCGCCGCCCTGCTCACGCGCGAGCAGAAGCTGGAGCTCTACTACTGGATGCGGCTGACGCGCACGCTCGAGGAGCGCCTCGTCGCGCTGTACCGGCAGACGAAGGTGGTCGGAGGGCTCTTCCGCTCGCTCGGGCAGGAGGCGGACGCCGTCGGCTCGTGCTACGCCCTCGAGCAGCGCGACGTCATGTCGCCCCTTATCCGCAACCTCGGCGCGATGCTCGTGAAGGGCGCGACGCCGGTCGAGGTGCTGAAGCAGTACATGGCGAAGGGCGACTCGCCGACGCGCGGCCGCGAGCTGAACATCCATTTCGGCGACATCGGCGAGGCGGGGGAGACCCGCGGCTTCCTCGGCCAGATCTCGCCGTTAGGCGACATGGTGCCGGTGATGGCGGGCGTCACGCTCTCCTTCCGGATGCGCGGCGAGGACCGCGTCGGACTCGTCTACGTCGGCGACGGCGCGACCAGCACCGGCGCCTTCCACGAGGGGATCAACTTCGCCGCGGTGCAGCGCTGCCCGCTCGTCGTCGTCATCGAGAACAACGGCTACGCCTACTCGACGCCGACGTCGAGGCAGACGCTCGCGAAGCGCTTCGTCGACAAGGCGGCGGGCTACGGCATCCCCGGCGAGCAGGCCGACGGCAACGACGTGCTCGCGACCTACGACGTGACGAAGCGCGCGGTGGCACGCGCGCGGCGCGGCGGCGGCGTGTCCCTGATCGAGCTGATGACCTACCGCCGGAAGGGGCACGCCGAGCACGACAACCAGAGCTACGTTCCCGCGGGGGAGATCGAGCGCTGGGCCGCGGAGAACGATCCCCTCGACCGCTACGTGCGCCGCCTGACGACGGAGATGGCCGTCGAGGCGACCGAGCTCGCGGCGATCGACGCGCGCGTGACGCAGGAGGTGGACGAGGCGACGGACGTCGCCGAAGCGTCAGCGTTCCCCGAGGCGCTCGACGCGCTCACGGGCGTTTACGCCGAGCCGCCGGCGGCGAGTCCCCTCTGGTTCCGCGAGGGGGGACGCGGCGGCGTGACGGCGAGCGAGCGCGCGACCGACGGCTGGGGTGTCTACAAGCCCGACGCGAAGACGGAGTCGCGGGTGTCGCAGGAGGACGCCTGATGGCGGAGGTGACCTACCTCGAGGCGATCCGCGAGGCGCTCTTCGAGGAGATGGAGCGCGACGCGAACGTCTTCTGCCTCGGCGAGGACATCGGCGCCTACGGCGGCGCGTTCAAGGTCACCGAGGGACTGCTCGCGAAGTACGGCGAGCAGCGGGTCATCGACACGCCGATCAGCGAGACGGCGATCGTCGGCGCGGCGGCGGGTGCGGCGCACATGGGGATGCGGCCGGTGGTCGAGATGCAGTTCATCGACTTCATCGCGAACGCCTACGACATGCTGACGAACTATGTCGCGACGGCGCGCTACCGCGCCTTCCTCCCCTGTCCGATGGTCGTGCGCGGACCGTCGGGCGGCTACGTGCGCGGCGGGCCGTTCCACTCGCAGAACCCCGAGGCGGGCTTCGTCCACACGCCAGGCTTGAAGGTCGTCTATCCGTCGACGGCGGAGGACGCGAAGGGATTGCTCAAGGCGGCGATCCGCGACGAGGACTGCGTGCTCTTCTTCGAGCACAAGTACCTCTATCGTCGCATCAAGGGGACGATGCCCGCTGGCGATCACGTCGTGCCGATCGGCAAGGCGCGCGTCGCGCGCGAGGGCAGCGATCTCTCGATCATCACCTACGCGGCGACGGTCTGGAAGGCACTCGAAGCGGCCGAGCAGCTGGAGAAGGAGGATGGGCTCTCCGTGGAGGTGCTCGACCTCCGCACGCTCGCGCCCCTCGACGACGACGCGATCGTCGCCACGGTGAAGAAGACGAACCGGGTGCTGATCGTGCATGAGGACACGCGCACCGGCGGGATCGCGGGCGAGATCACGGCCCGGATCAACGAGATGGCGTTCGAGTGGCTCGACGCGCCGGTGCTGCGGGTGACGGCGCACGACATCCCGCTGCCGTACGCGCCGGCGCTCGAGGACTTCGTGCTGCCGCAGACCGCGGACGTCGTGCTGGCGGCGCGGCGGCTGGCGGATTACTGATCGTGAGTCGCGTGAACGCAACGATCCCGGAGCCGGACCAGCCGCCGCTGCCGCCCGCGGTGCGCAATACCATGATCGGGTGCCTCACGTTCGTGGTCGGCTTCTTCGGCGGCGGGATGATCTCGGTGCTGCTCGGCAAGGGCGTGGACATCGCCCGGCGCTGCGTCCCGGCCGAGGGGTTGCCGATGTGCGGGAACTGGGCGCTCTTTGCGTTCGGTGGTGGTCTGATCGGCGCGATCCTCCTGCCGACGGTCGTGCTCATGAAGCTCCGGCGTGGAAGCGCCGTGACGCGCAACTCTGCTCAATAAGGAGTATCCGGTGGCCCGTATCGACGTGGTGATGCCCCAGATGGGGGAGTCGATCGCCGAGGGGACGCTCACGAGGGGGTTGAAGAAGGTCGGCGACGCGGTGAAGCGCGACGAGCCGATCTTCGAGATCTCGACGGACAAGGTGGACGCGGAGATCCCGGCGCCCAACGCGGGGGTGCTGGCGGAGATCGTCGTGAGCGAAGGCCAGACGGTCGCGGTGGGGACGATCGTGGCGCGGATCGAGACCGCCCAGGGCGCGGCGGTGGGCGCGGGCGCCTCGGGTGGCTATGGAGCGGGCGTTACGGCGCCGGGCGCGGGGGCCCCCCCCCAAAAGCAAGATGCACCCGCAGCCTCCTCGCCCCAGCACCCTTCCCACGCACCTGCAGTCGCTTCCTCGCGTCCCGTCTCCGCCCCAGCCCTCAGCGCGGCCGCGAACACCCTCGAGGGCCGCCTGCGTGCGAAATCATCCCCGCTGGTGCGAAAGATCGCCGCCGAGCATGGGATCGAGATCGCGGGGCTGAGCGGAAGCGGGATCGCCGGACGCGTCACGAAGCGCGACATCATGCAGGCGATCGAGACCGGAACCGCGACGCGCGGCGGATCGCGGCCGGCGGCGGTGCCCGCGGGCGGCGCCGGCGGCGGGTACGACGCCGGCTTCCCCCATCCGCAGGGATGGGACGGCGACGTCGTCGAGCCGATGTCGAAGATGCGCTCGCTCACCAGCGAGCACATGGTGAACGCGCGCCGGCACGCGGCGCACGTGACCTCCTTCTTCGAGGTCGACCTCACGCGCGTCGGCCGCATCCGGCAGAAGAACCGCGTCGCCTTCGAGCAGCAGACGGGGCAGAAGCTCACCTTCCTCCCCTTCGTGATCAAGGCGGTCACCGACTGCCTGAAGCGGCATCCGATGCTCAACGCGGCGCACGACGGCCGCAACATCATCTGGCGCAAGCAGTACAACATCGGGATCGCGGTCGCGCTCGACTGGGGGCTGATCGTTCCCGTGATCAAGGGCGCGGACGATCTCTCGCTCGCGGGTCTCACGAAGCAGCTCAACGACCTCGCCGCGCGGGCGCGGGCGAAGAAGCTGCAGCCGGCGGAGGTGCAGAACGCGACCTTCACCATCACGAACCCGGGCGTCTTCGGCTCGCTCATGGGGACGCCGATCATCCCGTTAGGCACGGCGGCCATCCTCGGGCTCGGCGCGATCGAGAAGCGGCCGAAGGTGATCACGGGGGCGGACGGCGAGGACACCATCGCGATCCGCACCTGCGCCTACTTCTCCATCTCCTTCGACCACCGCATCGTCGACGGCGCGGACGCGGACCGCTTCATGGCCGACGTCAAGCAGACCCTCGAGACGTTCCCGGAGGCGGCGCTCTGATCATGTCCCGCGTCCTCACGATGCACCGCAAGATCGTCCCGCCGCAGGACCGCAGGAACTACATGGAGCGGCTGCGCGCGAAGCGCGACTACTACAAGCGCGCGAATTGCACCTTCTGGGCGTGCGAGGAGATGGGTCTCCCCGGAGCGTTCCTCGAGTTCTTCGAGGCGCCCGACGCGCCGACGCTCACCGCGGCACACGCCGCGGCGCCCGAGTCGATCGTCGACCCGGCGCGGATCTACAAGCTCGTGGAGCTCTGAGTCTCATGCCTTTCCGTACCATCGATGTCGGCGGCCAGCAGTGGCGCGTGCAGTCGAGCGGCCGCGTCACCCAGCTCGATCGCGACGAGTTCGGACTCGTCTTCGTCCGCGGCAGCGGGCCGTCCATGGAAGTTCGCGTCACCCGCTATTCGCCGATCGCGACGCGGTCACGCGAGGCGGCGCTCGCCGAGCTGAGCGAGGACAAGCTGCGCGAGCTCTTCGGCTTCTCGCAGCCGAGCGACACTTCCCCCGACGCGGGCTACCGGCCGTGACGGCGCCCACGGGCGAGAGCCTTCCGCCCGTGACGCGCTTCGTCGACCTGCACATGCACTCGACGGCGTCCGACGGCGCGCGCGCGCCCGAGGAGGTCGCGGCCGCCGCGGCCGCCGCGGGGCTGAGCGCGAGCGCGCTCACCGATCACGATACCATCGGCGGGGTCGCGACCGCGCGCGCCGCGGGAGAGCGGCTCGGGCTCCGCGTCATCACCGGCGTCGAGCTCAGCGCCTTCGAGGGCGATCGCGAGATCCACCTGCTCGGGCTCCACCTCGACCGGCCGGAGCGCATCGAGGGCGCGATGGAGGAGTTCCGCGCGACGCGCGTCACGCGCGCGCGGGAGATGGTGGGGAAGCTCAACGCGCTCGGGATCCCCGTGACCTTCGACGCGGTGCTCGCCGCCGCGGGCCCCGGCGCGGTCGGGCGTCCGCACGTCGCGCGCGCCGTCGTCGACGGCGGATGGGCGCTCGACTCGCGCGCCGGCGGACTCGCCATCGTCGCCCATCCCGGCCCCGACTTCACGCGCACGCGCGTCGAGCGCGCGGTCGCGCTCGGGCTCGACGGGCTCGAGGTCTGGCATCCGAGCCACAGCGGCGACGAGGTCCGGCGGCTGCGCGCCCTGGTCGACCACTTCCACCTCGTTGCGAGCGGCGGCTCCGACTGGCATGGCGCCGCCGAGGGGCCGCGGGTGATCGGCGTCATGAAGGTGCCCGTCGCCGTTCTCGAGAAGCAGGAAGCGCGACTCGCCGAGCGCCGCTCCGCCCCCGCCGCGGAAGGCGCCTGACGATGGAGCTCGGCGGCCGC
>JABFXM010000062.1 GCA_013361745.1 Gemmatimonadaceae bacterium
GGGCGCTCGTGAGTCGCGCCACGATCATCCAGTGGGCCGACCTGCTCGACAGGTACAACAGCGGCAAGCTCGGCGTCCCGCACTGCGGCTGATCGTCAGTACGACATGAATCTCGACATCCGGCAGGCCGAGACTGGCCTGCCGGATGTCCGCCTCATCGGGTGACGACATGCGAGATGGAAGACACGTGCGCACGCTGGCGCTGGCATTCGCGGCTGCGCTCATCGCCGCCTGCAGTGACGCTTCGATCACTGCACCCGACGCTCCGGCCGAGCGCACCGCCGCGGCCACGGCTGTCGCACCGACCGCGCAGGCACGGCTTGCCAGCGTTCGCTGGAACGCGCTCGCGCGCGATCTCGTCGCCGCGGAAGGAACTGCGCCTCCCATCGCCGCGCGCTACTACGCATTGCTCGGCGTGGCACAGCAGCGCGCGGCGGAAGCAGCCCACGCCTCCGGTCACGGACGTCCCGCGCCGCAGCTGCATGACGCCGTCCGCGCCGCGGTCGTCTCGGCGTCGGCTGAAGTTCTCGCCTACGCGTTTCCAGCGCGCGCTGCCCGCCTTCGTCAGACCGAACGAGCCGACCTCGAGTCGATCGACGCTCAGGGGCCCGCTCGGACCAACCTTTCCAGCGCGCAGCAGCTCGGCGCCGACGCGGCGAGAGTCGTGATCCTCGATGCAGCGACCGATGGCTCGGACGCGGTCTGGACACCGCACATTCCCACCGGGCCGGGCAAGTGGGTCCTTGACCCGGCGGCCGGCATGCCGCTGCTGCCTCTGTGGGGCTCGGTGCGCCCATGGCTGCTCGAGAGCGGAAGCCAGTTCCGCCCGCCCCCGCCACCCGCGTTCACCTCGCCCGAGTACGCGAACGCGCTCGCCGAGGTTCGACGGATCTCGGATACACGCACGCCGGAGCAGCTGCGTATCACGCAGTACTGGTCGGACGGCGCTGGAACCGCGACACCGCCGGGACACTGGAACGCGATCGCCGCCGATCTCGCCGAGCGCCATCACCTCGACGAGGAGCGCGCGACGCAGATGTTCGCGTTCCTCAACATGGCGTTGATGGATGCGGGCATCGCCTGCTGGGACGCCAAGTACACCTACTGGCTGATCCGGCCGTCGCAGGCCGACCCTCTCATCACGACACCGGTCGGGCTGCCGAACTTTCCGTCCTACGTCTCGGGGCACGCCACGTTCTCGGGCGCGGCGTCCACTCTGCTCGGCGCGGTATTCCCCTCGGCGCGGCGCGACCTGCAGGCGATGGCGGACGAAGCGGCGATGTCGCGCCTCTACGGCGGCATCCACTACCGGTTCGACAACGACCAGGGCTTGGCGCTGGGAAGGAAGATCGGAGCGCTCGCCGTCGCCCGGCTTCGCCAGCGGGGACGCTGACGACGCCACGAATCAAGCCGCCTGGATCCCTTCCAGGCGCCTGACGATCTCCTCGCGCAGCTCCGCCGGCGCGAGCACTTCCGCGTCCGGCCCGTACTGCAGCGCGTGCCGCACACCCCAGCCGATGTCGCCTAACGGGTACTCGCGCACCAGCGACCCGTCCGCGTCGAGCTCCCCGCCCTCGCGCTCGCGGATCCAGCGCGCGATGCGTGGCGAGTAGCGTACCGTCATCGTCTTCGCCGGACTTCCGGCAAAGGGGCGCTCGGCCACCACGCGCGCGACGTCGAAGTCCGCCGCGATCGTGAACGGCTCACCGAGCTGCTCCGCCTCCTCGACGCGATCGACGCGGAAGAAGCGCATCCCCTCGCTCGTGTCGCAGTACGCGACGACGTACCAGGTCCCCGCCGAGTGGACGAGCGCGTACGGGCAGATGACGCGGTCGCTGCTCTCCTTCGCGCTTCCCGAGCGATAGCGCAGCCGCACCTTCTTCCGTGCCCGCAGCGCGCCGCGCACGGTCGCCAGATGCTCGGTGCCGCCAGTCGCCGCGAGCTCGGCGAAGCGAAGTCGCTCGATGTGCTCGTTCTGCGGCAGCCGCGTGATCGCCGCGCGCAGCCGCTCCGACGCGCGATGGATGGCCGGCTGCTCGTCGGCGCTCCGCTCGCGCTGGATGAGCCCGAGGCGAGCTCCAGCGCGCAGAGCTCCGGCATCGTCAGGCGCATCGGGCGGAGAAAGTGGCTCGCGAAGGCGCTCACCGAGTCCCGCCCGACGGTGATCGAGACGCCCTCGACCCACCCCGCGGGCACGTCGAAGCGCTCCGACACCGACGTAAGGTCGGCGAACAGCTTCTTCCGGTCGATCCCGACGCGCGCCGCGACCTCGTCGATCGGGTGCTCCTCGCCGTCCGCGAGGTGCGGGATCACGGCGAGGATCCGCTTGAGCTGCTCGGCGGCGCTCACGCCCGTCGCTCCCGCGTGTAGAGCGC
>JABFXM010000487.1 GCA_013361745.1 Gemmatimonadaceae bacterium
CGCGCGTGACGGTGCTCGACATCGAGCGCCTCGTCGGGCGCGCCTCGGCCGAGCCCTCGGCGCTCGGCGCACTGGGCAGCATTCGCACCTTCGAGGAGTTCAAGGACGCCGCCGAGCGCGCCTTCCTCCTCGCGAAGCTGCGCGAGTTCGACTGGATCGTGAGCGAGACCGCGCGTGCGCTCGACATGCCCCGCTCGAATCTCTACAAGAAGATCGAGCGTTATGCGCTCGTGCGCGAAGCATGATGGCGCTCGCGTCGCATACGGTGGAGCGTTCGGCTCCCGGGAGGCGGTGATGTCCGATTGGGACAGGAAGATGGCGAAGATCGACAAGCAGCTCGAGTCGATCTCGGACGATCAGCTCATCGGCAGTACCAAGGTCGCGACCCCGGCCGAACGCGCGACGATCGAGAAGGCGCGCGCTGAGACGTCGACCTTCGGCGTGTTCGCGCGGCTGCTGCTGTCCGTGGCGCTCGGGGTGGGGATCGTCTTCTGGCCCTACGGCGCGCGCTGTGGCTTCGGTCTCGCCGCGTACCTCGGCGCGGTGTCCGTGGTCGTGGCGAGCGGGATCTGGAGCGCGATATGGACCTTCCGCCACCGCGCGGGTCGCGCGCATGCGCTGTCGCTGCTCATCATCCTCTGGGGCCTCGTGCTGGGCTCCATCGAGGTGCTGCCGCGCGCCGGGTACGCGAAGCCGACCCCGAGTCATCCCACGATCTGGAGCTGCCAGTGACGCGGCGGGCGCGTCGTTAGCTTGTAGAGAGCAGGCGCGGCGTGAGCCGCCTAACGTCCTCGCCGCGCGCGGCGGTCATCACCTCGTACGATCCATGAAAACCTTCAGGAACTTCATCGCCGGCGAGTGGGTCGCGCCCTCGTCGGGCGAGTATTTCGAGAATCGCAATCCCGCCGACACCACCGACGTGATCGGCCGCTTCCCGCTTTCGACCGCGGCCGACGTCGACCGCGCCGTCGCCAGCGCGAAGCGCGGGTTCCGCGAATGGAGCCGCACCCCGGCGCCGGCCCGCGGCGACGTCCTGCGCCGCGTCGGCGACCTGCTCAGCCAGCGCAAGGACGAGATCGCGGACCTCATGACGCGCGAGATGGGAAAGCCCGTCGCGGAGACCAAGGGCGACGTCCAGGAGGGGATCGACACCGCGTACTACGCCGCGAGCGAGGGACGCCGCCTCTTCGGGCACACCGTCCCTTCGGAGCTGCGCGACAAGTGGGCGATGAGCTTCCGCCGGCCGATCGGCGTCGCCGGGATCATCACCCCCTTCAACTTCCCGCTCGCCATCCCGACGTGGAAGATGTTTCCCGCGCTCCTCTGCGGGAACGCGTGCATCTTCAAGCCGGCGGAGGACGTGCCGCACACCGGCACCGTCTTCGTCGAGATCCTCCTCGAGGCGGGGCTGCCTCCCGAGGTCATCCAGTTGGTGCACGGCGTCGGCGAGCAGGAGGGGAAGGCGATCGTCGATCATCCCGAGATCCCGCTCATCTCGTTCACCGGCTCGACCGAGACGGGCCGCATCGTCGGCGAGACCGCCGGCCGGATGCACAAGCGACTGTCGCTGGAGATGGGCGGCAAGAACGCGCAGATCGTGATGGACGACGCGAACCTCGAACTCGCCCTCGAGGGCGTGCTCTGGGGCGCCTTCGGCACGACGGGGCAGCGCTGCACCGCCACGAGCCGCCTGATCCTCCAGAAGGGAATTCACGACCGCTTCCTCGGCATGCTCGTCGACAAGGCGAAGTCGCTCAAGCTCGGCGACGGCCGGAAGGAAGGAACCGACATCGGCCCGCTCGTGAGCCGGAACGCGCTCGAAAAGGTCGAACGCTACATCGACATCGGACAGTCCGAGGGGAACGACCTGCTCTGCGGCGGCCGCCGCGCCACCGGCAAGGGTCTCGACAAGGGATTCTTCTTCGAGCCGACCATCTTCGCGCGCGTCGAGGCTGGGCAGCGGCTGGAGCAGGAGGAGATCTTCGGGCCCGTGCTCTCCGTGTCGGACGCCGACGAGGCCTTCCGCGTGAACAACGACGTGAAGTATGGTCTGTCGTCCTCCATCTACACGACCAACGTCCAGGATGCCTTCCGGGCGATGAACGAGCTGGAGAACGGCATCACCTACGTCAACGCGCCGACCATCGGCGCCGAGGCACACCTTCCGTTCGGCGGTGTAAAGCAGACCGGAAACGGGCACCGCGAGGGTGGTTGGGAAGTCTACGAGTTCTACTCCGAGACGAAGGTGGGCTACGTCGACTTCTCCGGACGACTCCAGCGGGCGCAGATCGACAACTATCTGGGCACCCCCGACTGATCGCGCGCGGAGTGATCCACGGCGCGGTTGCGTCGAGAGCGGGCGGGCG
>JABFXM010000520.1 GCA_013361745.1 Gemmatimonadaceae bacterium
ACGAGATCGTCGCGCGGTACGAGGCCTTCTACCAGGGCGATGGCCGCTGATCTTCGCGCGCTCGCGGTGGTCGCGCGCTGGCGGAATGCGCTCATCGCGGCGGTCGGAGTTCTCGTCGGAGCCGGGTGGGGCGCGCACGAGATCGCGCGCCCGGAGACGCTCGCCGCCGCCCTCGCCGCGATCGCGCTCACGACCTACGCCAACGCGTTCAACGATCTCCTCGACATCGAGATCGACCGGCACGCGCATCCGCGCCGGCCACTCCCGTCGGGCGCGGTGCGCCCGGCGTCGGTGCGCGCGCTCGCGGCCGGCGCTGCCCTCGTCGGCATCGGCCTCGCCTGGATCGCGCGACCGTCGCTCGGCTATCTCTCCGTCGCCGTCGTCGCACTGATGACGCTGTACTCGACGACCCTAGCGCGGCTTCCGCTCGTTGGCAACCTCGTCGTGGCGATCCTCGCGTCGCTCCCGTTCTTCTACGGAGCGACGACCGTCGGCAGCGCTCGCGACGGCGTGGCGCTCGTGACGGTGGCGGCGCCACTGCACTTCGCCCGCGAACTCGCGAAGTCGCTCGACGACGCGCACGCGGACGCGCCCTACCGGCGCACGGCGCCTCTCGTCTTCGGGCCGTGGCCGACGCGGGCGCTCATCCTCGTGGCGCTCGCGCTGTTCGCCTGGCGGATCCTCGCGCTCGCGCCGGCGGAATCGCGGCTGCGCGTCCTCATCGTCCCCGCGCTCGTGATCTGCGTCATGGCCTCGAGTCGCGCGCTGGCTGGACGGTCGGGGGCACCATTACTCTTCAAGACCGCGATGCTCGCCGCGATGGCCGCCCTGGTCGTCGCGCGCTGATCCTCCCGCTCTCTCCACATGAACGTCTTCCAGGCGATCTTCCTCGGCGTCCTGCAGGGGCTCACCGAGTTTCTGCCGGTGAGCAGCTCCGCCCACCTCGCTCTCGCGCCATGGCTGTTCGGCTGGCGCGATCCCGGACTCGCGTTCGACGTCGCGCTGCACCTCGGGACGCTCGTCGCGGTCCTCTGGTTCTTCCGCTCGGAGTGGGCGCTGTTGTTCCGCCAGGCGCTCAGGATCCTGCGCACGCGGCGCGTCACGACGCCGGAGCAGAAGCGCGTGCTGTTCCTCATCCTCGCGACGATTCCGGGCGGGATCGCGGGCGTGCTCTTCGCGCACTACGCCGAGACCGCGTTCCGGTCGCCGGCGCTCATCGCGACGACGCTGATCGTCATGGGCGTGCTGCTCTGGGCCGTTGACCGCTGGGTCGTCGACCGCTGGTCGCTCGACGAGATGCGCTGGACGCAGGCGCTGGTGATCGGCTGCGCACAGGCGTTCGCGATCATCCCAGGCGTCTCGCGCTCGGGCTCGACGATCACCGCCGGGCGTGCGCTCGGCTTCCATCGCGAGAGCGCGGCGGTGTTCAGCTTCCTCCTCAGCATGCCGATCACCGCGGCGGCCGCGGCGAAGGAGGTGCCGGCGGCGCTGCACGAGCACGGCCTCTCGCTCAACCTTCTCGTCGGCGTGATCGCCTCCGCGGTGAGCGGCTGGCTCGCCATCTCGGTGCTGCTCAAGTACGTCGCGCGCCACAGCTACGGGATCTTCGCTCTGTATCGCATCCTGCTCGGCGCGATCGTGCTCGCGGTCTTCGCGCTCCGCTGATGTCGGCCACGGTGAGCCTCGAGTCGCGCGGGACATACGACGGGCTCTCCGCCTCCGAGATCGCGGCCGCGCTGCGCGTGCCCGTCGTGGTGGCGCTCGACAGCACGCCCAGCACCCTCGATCTCGCGCACGAGCTGGCGGCGGCGGGCGCTCCCTCGGGCACCCTGGTGCTCGCCGACGAGCAGACCTCCGGGCGCGGTCGGGGAGGCAAGCGCTGGCAGTCGGCGAGCGGCGACGGAATCTGGCTGACGCTCGTCGAGCGATCGCTCGATCCCGCCGCGATCTCGCTCCTCGCGCTCCGGCTCGGGATCGCCGCCGCCGACGCGCTCGACCCGCTCGCGATCTCGCGCATCCAGGTGAAGTGGCCCAACGACCTGTACGTCGGCGGTGGGAAGCTCGCCGGCATTCTCGCCGAAGCGCGATGGCGCGACGCGGCGCCGGAGTGGGTGGCCGTGGGGATGGGCGTCAATGTCCGTGTCCCCGTCGGGGTGCCTAACGCGTCCGGACTGCGGCCCGGCACCGATCGCATCGCCGCGCTCTCGCGGCTCGTGCCCGCGCTGCGTGCGGCCGCGGCGCGGCGCGGACCGCTCGACACGAGCGAGCTCGGGGCGCTCGAGCGGCGCGACCTCGCGCGCGGCGACGTCCTCGTCACCCCAGGCCGTTTCGCACCGTCGTACCGGTTGGACATCCGGTTGT
>JABFXM010000053.1 GCA_013361745.1 Gemmatimonadaceae bacterium
AACAACAACGACCACGTCCTCTCCTTCGACGGGCGCACCCTCGCGATCAGCAGCCAGTCGGAAAGCGACAGCGGACATTCGATCGTCTACACCGTCCCGCTGCGCGGCGGCACGGCGAAGCGCGTGACCGCGCAGGGTCCGTCGTACCTCCACGGCTGGTCGCGCGACGGGAAGTACCTCGTCTACACCGGGCAGCGGAACGGCGACTTCGACATCTATCGCATGCCCGTCGGCGGCGGCGAGGAGGTGCGCCTGACGACGACGCCGGGACTCGACGACGGACCGGAGTACTCGCCCGACGGGAAGTACATCTACTTCAACTCCGTCCGCAGCGGCACGATGCAAGTCTGGCGGATGAAGCCCGACGGGAGCGATCCGGAGCAGCTCACGAGCGACGCGTACAACAACTGGTTCCCGCACGTCTCCCCCGACGGAAAGTGGATCGTCTTCATCTCCTTCCCGTCCGACGTCTCGCCGTCCGATCACCCCTTCTACAAGCACGTCTATCTCCGCCTGATGCCGGCGAACGGCGGCGCGGCGCGGGTGATCGCGTACGTCTACGGCGGCCAGGGAACGATCAACGTTCCGTCATGGTCGCCCGACTCGAAGAAGATAGCCTTCGTGAGCAACACGAAGTGAGGCTCAGAAGGCCTCGTTGAGGGAGAGATAGAGACCCGACGATCCCGCGGTGCCGCGCGCGTAGTCGACGCGGATCGCGCTGCGCGAGCTGGTGAAGAGCTGCCAGCGGACACCCGCGCCGTACGAGGGGAGGACGCGCGCACCCGAGGCGAGGAGCCCGCCGACGCGCGGCGCGATCGTTCCCGCGCCGGCGAACGCCGCGCAGCCGATCCGCCGCCAGAGGTGCGCGCGATACTCGGCCTGCGCCGAGAGCAGGTCTTGGTCGCGAAAGCGCCCGGTCGCGTAGCCGCGGAGATAGTTCGAGCTCCCGACGAGGGACACCAGATCGAAGGGCGCGTCGCCTCCCGTGAGCTCGCCCGCGACCTGGAGCGCGAGGATCCGCCGCCCGCCTAACGGTACGAAGTGCCGGGCGTCGACGACGAGGCGGCGGAAGGCGAAGTCGGAGCCGGTCGCGGCAGCCGAGAGGGAGCCCGTCGCCTCGACGTAGCTGCCGCGATAGGGCGCGAAGACGTCGTCCCGGCTGTCCCAGAGGGCGCCGCCCTGCAGCTGTCCGACGCGTCCGCCCCGTGCGCCGCGCACCGCATCCGTGCGCAGCGCACCGTTCGAATCGCTCGCGATCCGCATGTCCTGGAACTGGTAGCCGCCCTCGAGATAGAGCGGCCCGCGGAGCTGGCGCTGCACGAGCAGCGATCCGAGCGTCCCCCGCGGCGTGTACGCCTCCTCCGCGGAGGCGGGAGCGCGGTCACCGAAGCCGTAGTAGAAGAGCGGCGTGCGCGCGAGCTCGAGATGCGCGACCGCGTGCCAGACGTTCCCGCGGCTCCAGCGGTCCGTCTCGATGAAGGCGCGCGCCTGATGCTTCGCGGTGTAGCTGGCGAAGACCTGCGCCGTCGATGGCCGGTTGGTCGTGTCGGCGGGCTGCGTGACGCGGAACGCGGTCGCGCCGACCTGGACGCCCGTCTCGGGCGCGGAGCCGACGTAGGGCAATGCGAAGACGTGCGCGCTCTGCGCGCCGAGGGCCGCCGGGGCGGGGAGCGAGAGAACGGCGAGGACAGCGATGAAACGCATTGGGTTCCCGGGAGTCGAAGGTCGCCACGAATCTGATGATGACGCGCGAGCCCCGACATACGTCGCGTGACGTGGGCGGCGGGCCGCAGCTGTGAGCAACAAGGGCACGAAGAGCTGCCTTCTGTCATCAACGGCCACGCGTCAAAGGCTTTGATCATGGCCTCCTTCGCGCCTTTCGCGCCCTTCGCGCCCGAGCTTTCGATCCTCCCGTCTCTCAGCGCGGAGCGCCGGGTCGCAACGCGTTCACGAAGAAGTCGCCGAGCTTCGTCGCCAGCGCGGGACCGCCGGCGGCGTAGTCGTTGTGGCCGGCGCGCGGAACGATCAGCAGCTCCTTCGGCTCGCAGGCCGCGTCGTACAGCTTGCGTGCGGTCGCGACCGGGGTGTCCTCGTCCTCCGCGCCGTTGACGATCAGCACCGGGCGCGGGCTGACGCGGCAGAGCACCGCCGCGGGGCGCACGCTGTCGAGCGGGATCCCCGCCCGTCGCAGCGCTCGCACCGCGAAGTGCTCGCTGTACCAGCCGTACTTCCCCTCGTCGTGGCGGATCATGTCCTCGAGCGAGGTGAACGCACCCTCGAGCACGATCGCGCGCAGCCGATGGTCGCGCCCCGCGGCGACGGCGACGGTGTTCGCGCCCATCGAGAAGCCGAGCGCGCC
>JABFXM010000148.1 GCA_013361745.1 Gemmatimonadaceae bacterium
ACACCCGGTGTTCGTCGCGCAGCACGGCACCGCGACCTGCTGTCGCGGGTGCCTCGAGAAGTGGCACCGCATCCCCGCGGGGCACGAGCTGACCGCGGAGGAACGGGCGCACGTCGTTCGCGTCCTCGAGCGGTGGCTGCGCGAGCACGCCGCGGACTGACGACCGCCTTTGCGCGCGCGCCCTCTCGCGCGGCGTGCGGCGACGCGCTATCTCATGGGCACGCGCACCCTGCGCGTCGCAGCGCGGCAACGCTCGAGCTCCGCGGAACTCATGCACCACGACTCGCTCTCCGTGTCGGGACCAGCCGGAGCGCTCCGGACCTTTCACTGGCCGGGGAACGCACCCGCGTCCGCCCCTCCCCTCCTCTTCATCCACGGCATGCTCGGCGACGCGAGCTTCTGGGAGCCCGTCGTCGAGGCGCTCGGCGACGATCGCCCGCGCGCGATCGCGATCGAGCTGAGGGGACATGGGTCCTCCGAGCCGCCGGAGAGCGGCGACTACTCCCCGGCCGCGTGCGCGGCCGACGTGCTCGCGGTGCTCGATGCGTATGGTTTCGAGCGCGCCCTCGTCGTCGGCCACAGCTACGGCGCGTTCGTCGCGCTCGCCTTCGCGGCCGCATACCCCGATCGGGTCGCACGGCTCGTGCTCGCCGATCCACCCGGCGATTTCACTCGTCTCCCGTCGGACGTGCGGCGCGAGCAGCTCGAGCCCTTCCTCGCGACGCTCGCCGGCGCGAACTGGCGCGAGGCGACGCGCGGCGGCTTCGAGGAGGCGCTGCAGGGCGGGCGCGAGGCGACGCGCGATCTCATTCGCTCACGCCTCGCCGATGCGTCGCGAGAGGCGACGGTCGGGCTCTTCGGGCCGATGTTCGACTTCGACGCGATCGGCGCGCTCGATACATTTCTCGCGCACGAGGGCGCGCGCACGCACGCGATCCTCGCGACGTCCAACGCGTGGCCCTACAGCCTGCACGTGCTCCGACCTTCCCTTCCCCATACGGTGATCCCGAACACTGGCCACTGGCTGATGCTCGACGATCCAGACGCCTTCGCGACCGCGCTTCGCGCGGCGCTGCAGTGACGACCGCCGCGCCGCCGCGCGCCCCCGCATCGCCGACGCTCCTCGTGCCGCCGCCGCTCCGCGGGTGGCTCGCCGCGTTCGCGATCGTGCGCGCCTACGTGATCGCGTCGAACCTCCATGCGCTGCTCGACCAGACGATCTACGTCCGTACCGGCTGGGGGACGACGGAGCTGCATGCCCAGGTGCTGCGGAATCTCGTCGTCCTTTCCGTCTCCCTCGTCCTCGACGGCATCGGGATGGCGCTGCTCCTCCGGCGGGATCGGCTCGCGCCACGCTGGTGGATCGCCGTGCTCGCCCTGCAGGTCGGCTGGTTCGTGCTCGGCACCCTGCCACGGATCCTGGGCATCGTCGACATCCCGCTCGCGGTCTGGGTGCTCTCCCTCGCGCTCCCCGTCCTCTGGCTCGCGCTCTGGATCTTCTCCCCGCGCGTCGGCGAAACCTTCGGGCCCGCGGCCCCACGGTGGACGGAGGCGCAGGGACGGCGCGCGTCAGGCCTAACGGCTGGCGGCTTCGTCCTCGCGGTCGCCTGGCTCGTCGTCTTCGGTGCCGCATTGTTCTGGGCGGCGACGGGCCTCTGGCGTCCGCTCCTCTTCGTCACCTGGTCCGCGGTCGCGCTTCCACTGTGGATCGTCACCTGGATCTGGGCGAGGATGGCGCGGACCGCGGTCGGCGCGTGGCTGCTCCCTCTCTGGCTCGCGGTGCTCGCCGTGGTCTGGTTCGGGCGAGTGCCGGGCACCCTTCCCCTGCCGCTGCTGTCGCTCGTGCGCACCTTCGATCTCGCCTTCGGTCTCGAGGGCGTCGCGTTCGCGCTCGCGATGTGGATGCTCGCGCGCGGGATGCGCGGCGTCGCACCGCCGCTGCCGCCGACCGCCGGGAGCTGACGACCGCGACCTGACGCGGCGCGCAGCGCGCGTGTGCCTCCGGTCACACGCGCGAACGAGCACTTGCCGCGGGCGTGGCTCGTGCGTTATCTGCCAGTGTGCCACGCAACGTCTTCCTCATCGCCAATCCCGCCGCGGGTCACGGGCGCGGCGCGAAGCTGCTGCCCGCCGTTAGGCGCGCCTTCGCCGGCATCGGCGCGCCGAAGCCGCTCGTCACCCGCGGGCCCGGCGACGAGGCGCGCTGCGTCTGGGAGGCGCTCGATGCCGGCGCCGACACCATCGCCATCCTCGGCGGCGACGGGACGCTGAGCAAGGCGACGGGCGCGCTCCTCGCGGCGCGAGCCGGAGAGCGCTGCGCGGTCCTGTTGCTCCCGGGCGGCTCGGGGAACGACTT
>JABFXM010000117.1 GCA_013361745.1 Gemmatimonadaceae bacterium
GCTGGCCGATGATCCCCGAGCCGGTCTTGAACTTCCAGAGCGGCGCGCCGGTCTTCGCGGTCACCGCCTTGAACCAGCCGTCCATCGTCCCGTAGAACGCGACGTCGCCGGCGGTGACGAGGGTGCCGCTCCACACCGGGAACTTCTCCGGGATCGACCAGACCTCCTTGCGATTCACCACGTCCCACGCCTGGAAGACGCCGCGGTTGCCCCCCGGCCCGGCGTAGAACTTCGCGATCATCCCGACGTACGGCGTCCCCGCGATGTAGTTCGCCTCCACCGCCTCGTGGTCCATGCAGAGGTTCTGGTGCGGGATGTAGAGCAGACCGGTCCGCGGCGAGTACGCCGTCGGCTGCCAGTCCTTCATCCCCGGCGAAGACGGGCAGATGTTGCGCGTCACCTGGCCGAGCTTCGGCTCCTTGTCCATCGAGTAGATCAGCCGCCCGGTCTTCAGGTCCACACCCTTCGACGAGTTGACGAAGCCGAACGGGGTAGCCGACAGCACCTCGCCCGTCGCACGATCGAGCACGTAGACGTAGCCGTTGCGCTCTGCGCGCACGAGCACCTTTCTCGTCTGTCCGCCGACCTGCATGTCGAGCAGCACCTGCTCGTTGATCCCGTCGTAGTCGAACATGTCGTGGTACGACCACTGGTAGTACCAGACCGCCTGGCCATCGGAGGGTCGTCGCGCGAAGATCCCCGACGCCCACTTGTTGTCGCCCGGACGCTGATCGGGATTCCACGGGCCGGGGTTGCCGGTGCCGTAGTAGACGAGATCGAGCTCGGGATCGTACGCCAGCCATCCCCAGACGCTCGCGCCGCCGGTGCGCCACGCGTCACCGGGCCACGTCTTCACGCCGAGGTCCTTGCCCTTGTCCTGACTGTAGTACGGCTTGAACTGCGGGCCGATGAGCACCTCGCTGTCCGGCCCCGTGTTGTACGCGCGCCAGGCGATCTTGCCGGAGCCTTCGTCCAGCGCGGCGAGGAATCCGCGCACGCCGAACTCGCCGCCGCTGTTGCCGACGAAGACCTTTCCCTTCGCGACGAGCGGCGCCATGGTGATCGACTCGCCGAGGTTGATCTCGGCGACCTTCGTGTTCCACACCTCGTGGCCGTCCTTCGCGTCGACGGCGACGGTGTGCCCGTCGAGGGTGTTGTAGATGATCTTTCCGTCGGAGTACACCGCGCCGCGATTCACGACGTCGCAGCAGGCGACGCCCTGCGCCGAGGCCGACGGCTTCGGATCGTAGCGCCACTTCGTCGGCGCGCCTTCCTTGGTGAGGTCGAGCGCGTAGAGGTAGTTCGGGAAGGGCGTCACCACGTACATCGTGTTGTTCACGACGAGGGGCGGCGCCTCGTGTCCGCGAAGGATGCCTGTGGAGAAGGTGAAGGCGATCTTGAGATTCTTCGCGTTCTCCGGCGTGATCTCGGCGAGGCTGCTGTAGCGCGAGTTCGCGTAGTCCTTCTGCGGCATCGTCCACTGGCCGTCGTCGGCCTGCGTCGCCGCGGGCGCGATCACCGGCAGCCCGCTCGCCGACGCGGCGGCGGCGCTCACGGCGGCTTTCGTCGGCCGGTCGTCGCTCGACTCCTTGAGACATGCGACGAGCGTCAGCGCCACCGAGAGGGCGGCGAGCCGCATCAGGATTCTGGGACGGATCGCGGCGGACGCGAAGGCGCCTCTCCGCATGCTGGACGTCGCCGGCTTCGCGACACGCCTGGGCGTGTCGCTGTTCGATGCGCGCGATGCGAACATGGATCCTTTGGGATGGTTCAACCGCCCGGTTCGCAAACCGCACGCCAGCACGGTTCGAAGTCGGCATCTGTCGTGCATCTTCGAAATCGTGCGCGGCGAGAGTGCGGCACCGTACCATCTCCCGCGCGTCATCGAACTCCATCTCGAGGCCAGCGTGACGCTGCTGCAACTCGCGTTGATGATCGTGGCGGCACAGCCCGCGCCGCGATCGGACACGCTTCGCATCCTGCTCGTGGTCGACGATACGAGCGGACGTTCCTCGCTCGTCCACGGATCGACGCTCGGCGCCGAGGAGGTGATGCACAGCGGCGCGCTCTTCGGGACGCCGGCGGTTCTGCGCGTCGCGGAAACGCGCGATTCGCTCGCCGTCGCGCGTGCGCTGGATCCGGGCGCCAGGTCCTCCATCGTGATCGTGGCCGGAACCGCCGCCATCTGCGACGCGGTCGTCGCGAGCACGGTCCGTCGCGCGATCGCCGTCTTCGACGCCGGCTGCGCCGGCGCGGGAATCGACGCGGACAGCAACGTCTACTCACTCGTCAGGCTGCCGACAGCTTCTCCCGGTGACGACTCGACGCGCCTCGAGCTCTGGCACCCGACGCTC
>JABFXM010000127.1 GCA_013361745.1 Gemmatimonadaceae bacterium
CGAACGCCTTGCCGACGCCCTTCGGGATCTGGATCTCGTGGCCGTCCTCGATGCGGAGGACGACGTGCGGGTACTCGGAGTTCACGTACTGGCGGCGGAGCTTCGTGGCTTCTGGCATTGGTTGGCTGGCTTCAGGTGACGACGGTGGAGTGGCCGGCGTGTCGCTGCCAGGCGCCGCTCGCGAGAATCTCATCGATCGCCGCGACGGCGAGCTCCAGCTCGTCGTCGGACGTGTAGAAGTGTGGGGCGACGCGGATCCCCGCGCCGGGCCGGTAATCGACGATTATCTCCCGCTCGAGGAGACAACGCGACACCTCGTAGGCGTGCGGCACGTCGAACGCGACCGTGCCCCCGCGACGCTCTGCCTGACGCGGCGCCGCCACAACATAGCCGCGCTCGTCCGCGAGCGCGATGAGCCGCGCCGTCTGCTGCGTGCTCTTCGCCCGTATCGCCGCGATCCCCGCCTCGCGCACGATCTTCGGTCCCTCGGCCGCCGCGTAGAGCGCCGGGATCGCCGGCGTTCCGCCGAGCCTGCGCGCGATCCCGCTCGCCGGCGTCATCGTCGGCTCGAAGGCGAAGGGTTGCGCGTGCCCTTGCCACCCGGCGAGCGCGGGCGTCAGCGTGTCGCGCACCGAGGGCGCGACGTAGACGAAGCATCCGCCCGGTCCACCGCAGAGCCACTTCAGCACGCCGCCCGTCAGGAAATCGGCGCCGCTCGCCTTCACGTCCACGGGCAGCACCCCCACCGAGTGGAAGGCGTCGAGCGCGACGAGCGCGCCCTTCGCGTGCGCCGCCTTCACGATCCTCTCGGCGTCCATCACGTACGCGCTGCGGAAGAGCACGTGCGAGATCGCGACGAGCCGCGTCCGCTCGTCCATCGCCGCGATCACCGCGTCCTCGTCGATCGACACCCCGTCCTCGCTCGGCACGACGACCACGCGCGCGCCGAACTTCGCCGCCAGCGCGTCCGTCACGTAGCGCACCGAGGGGAAGTCGAGCGCGGTCATGACGACCGTGTCGCGCTCGCCGAAGTCGAGCGCCGAGAGTATCAGCGCCTGCGCCGCCGTGACGTTAGGCACCATCGCGATCTCCCCCGCCCCGGCGCCGATCAGCGGCGCGATGACGTCGCCGACGTCGAGCGGCATGCGCCACCACCCGCTTCCCCAGGCACGCACTCCCTCCGCCGCCCACGTCGCCGCGTACTCGGCCAGCCGCTCCGGCACCGAGCGCGGCATCGCGCCGAGGGAGTTCGAGACGAGGTAGGTCGTCTTGTCGAGGATCGGGAAGCGCCCGCGGAAACGGAGCAGCGCGTCGCTCACGCCGCGCTCTCCACCGTCTCCGGCGCGACCACCGCCGGCTTCGGCCGCCCGACAACGAAGCGCAGCGACGCGATCGCGAGCACGCCGAGCACCGCCGCCCACTCGTTCCACTTGATGCTGGTCAGCAGGAAGGCGATCACGAGCGCGGTCAGCACGTGCACAGTCGCACCGAGCGGCAGCGTGAACGGCGTGCTCCCCGGGATGCGGATGTCGCGCCGCCGCAGCTCCCACGCCGCGATCGCGCAGCCGAGGTAGAGCAGCAGCGCCGAGAGATTGGCGACCACCGCGAGCTGCTCGAAGGTGCTGTTCACCGCGACGAGGAAGACGATCACCGACTGCACGATGATCGCGATCCACGGCGTGCGATACCGCGGATGCACCGACGCCACCCCGCGCGGCCGGATCCCGTCCTCGGCGAAGGCGAAGAGCGCCCGCGGGATCGCGAGCGTCATCCCGCACACGTACCCGAACATCGAGATCGCCGCGCCGGTGACGATCAGCGTCCGGCCCCAGCCGCCGAGCGCCGCGCTCGCGACCGACGCGAGCGGCGCCTCGCCCGACGTCGCCAGCCCCGCGCCGAGCACTCCCTGCGCGACCACCTGCGTCGCGATGTAGAGGACGGTGACCCCGGTCATCGCGATCGCGATCGCGCCGGGCACAGTGCGCGCCGGATTGCGCACCTCGCCGCTCGGCACCAACGCGCTCTCGACGCCCATGAAGGCGAAGATGAGCACGATCGACGAGCGCGCGAGCGTCGCCGCGGCGGGCCATTCGTGGATGGCGAGATTGGCGCGGCGCAGCGCGGGGAGCGCGAGGAGGATGAGCAGCACCAGCGGCAGCAGCTTCGCGACGCTCGCGACCTCGATGAGCCGCGTCCCCTGCTTCACGCCACGGACGTTGATCCAGGTGAAGCCGCCGAGCAGCGCCGCGAGCATCAGTGCCCGCGCGATGCCGCCGCCTAACGCTGGGACGACGCTGGCGAGGTTGCCGACGAAGAAGATCGAGACCCCCGCCAGATCGGAAGAGCACACG
>JABFXM010000596.1 GCA_013361745.1 Gemmatimonadaceae bacterium
CACCGACGGCGCGGAGCTCGTGCTCGCCGCCACGGCCGACGCGACCGTGAACTACGGAACCTTCACCGGCGAGCGGCAGCTCGTGCTCCTCGACACGGTCAGCGGTGTCACGACGATCGCCGACAACGTGTTCGATCTCGCGCGCCCCATCGACGATCCATACACCGGCACCTCGGTCACCGACGGGCGCGCGGGTCTCACCGTGCGCGGCGCGGCCGGAGTCCAGGCGCTTCGCAATCGCTTCCGCGACGCGAATGGAGTGTCGAGCCAGATGGACGCGATCCTCCTCGATGGCGCGCGCTCGGCGCGCATCGACTCGACGCGCTTCACCGGCGGCCGCCGCGCCGTCCGCTCGCTCCGCTCCTCGTGGACGTTCAGCGGCTCCCGCGTCGACAGCGTGGCGCTCGCGATCGAGTCCGGCTCCGACACGCTCTCCTTCGTCGGCGACACGCTCGCCGCAGCAGGCACGGGATGCGTCTCGCTCCGCTACTCCGAGGCGACGTTCACCCGCGTGACCGGGTCGCAGTGCGGGGTCGGCGACTCCCCCGCCTTCGCGATGGTCGGCGGCGCCGCCACGCTCGATGGCCTGACCATCACCGGCAGCAACCCGCGCGCGTTCCTCGCCGACAGCGCGCGACGGGTGATGCTGCGGCGGGCGACGATCGCGGGCTCCGGCGCCTGGAACAGCGGTGTCGCTGGCAGCGGCGGAGTCCAGCTCGCGGGTGACACGCTCTCCGTGGTCGGCTCCTTCGTCACGAAGTTCCCCGACCGCGCGGCGATGTATCTCAGCGGCGGCGTGGTGCGTGTCGACAGCACCGTCGCGAACCGCAATCTCGTCGCCCTGCGACTCGGGACGACGCCGACGAGCCTCAGCACGCGCGACGACGATCTCTACGACGCCGACAGCGCCGCCTTCATCGGCAGCGGCTTGGCGCCCAACATCTGGTGGGGGGACGGGCGCGGTCCCGCCGGCACGACGACGGCATCGGTCGGCGACACGATCATCGGCGTGGTCAGCGCCACTCCGTACCGCACGACCCCCTTCCGGCCCGGCGTCTCCGCGTCGCGGATGATCATGCTCCGCGGCGACGGGCAGTCCGTCCTGACCAACGGCACGTCGTACGTCTTCCTCCCGTACGCGCTCTCGGTGCGGGTCACCGATGCCGACGGGCTGCCGGTCCGCAACGTCTCGGTGAACTTCGTCGTCAACAGTTCGGCGCGCATCGACTTCGGAAGCGGCGTGAAGAACGTGAACGTGATCACGAACGACAGCGGCATCGCGGAGGTCAACCTCCGCATCCGCGACAAGGGAACCTTCACCATCACGGCGACGGCGCCGGGCGTGAGCGACACCATCACCTTCACGGAGAGCGGCACCTGATGCGCTGTGGGCGCTGCTCCTCCGCGGTTCCGGAGAACGCGAAGTTCTGCCTGGAGTGCGGGACCGCGATCGGGGATCCGTTCGCGCAGACGTCGATCATCGAGGAGGACGAGTCGCTCGTTCTCCTGCGAAGCCTGCAGCGGGCCCTCGCCGGGGAGTTCGAGGTGGAGTGCGAGGTCGGCCGCGGCGCGATGGCCATCGTCTACAAGGCCACGGAAGTCGAGCTCGGACGACGCGTCGCGCTGAAGGTCCTTCCCCCATCCGCTCCCATCGGCAAGGCGGTCGCCGAGCGCTTCCGCCGCGAGGCACGCCTCGCCGCGTCGCTCGACCACCCGAACATCATCCCCGTCTACCGGGTCGGGCAGGTCGGCGCGACGTACTTCATCGCGATGCGCTTCGTCGACGGCAAGGGCCTCGACGACATCATCGCCGCGCAGGGCCCGCTGCCGATCGGCGTCGTCATCCACATCCTTCGCGGCGCGACCTCGGCGCTCGCCTACGCGCACGGCAGCGGGATCGTCCACCGCGACGTGAAGAGCGGCAACATCATGGTGGATCGCGAGGGGCGCGTGATGGTCGCCGACTTCGGCATCGCGCGCGCCGCCGAGGACGCGTCGCTCACCGCGACCGGCTCGGTGGTGGGGACGCCCTACTACATGAGCCCCGAGCAGTGCGCGGCGCGGCGCATCGGCCCGCAGAGCGACCAGTACTCGCTCGGCGTCGTCGCCTTCCAGATGCTCACCGGCAGCGTTCCGTTCAACGCGGAGACGCTGCCCGGGATCATGCACCACCACTTCTACACGGCGGTCCCCGACCTGCGCATCGCCCGGCCCGACGTTCCGCCGGCGCTCTACGAGGTCGTCGCCCGCGCCCTCGCGAAGAAGCCCGACCAGCGCTTCGCGACGACGGACGCGATGCTCGAGGCGATCGAGGCGATCCCCGTCACCGCCGACGAGAAGCTGCTCGG
>JABFXM010000103.1 GCA_013361745.1 Gemmatimonadaceae bacterium
TTCGCGAGACGCGACCGGCGAGATCGCCGCGCGCATCGCCGACGACGACGCGCGGCTCCGCGTCGTGCGCGCGCCCGATCTTCCCGACGGCTGGTTCGGGAAGCCGTGGGCCTGCCTCACGGGCGCTCGAGGGGCACGCGGCGAGATCCTCTGCTTCATGGACGCGGACACGACACAGTCTCCCGACCTGCTGCCGCGGATCGTGAACGCGATGCGCACGCGCGAACTCGGGATGCTCAGCGTCGCCGGCGCGCAGGAGATGCACACTTTCTGGGAGACGCTGCTGCAGCCGCAGGTGTTCAGCATGCTCCTCATGCGCTACGGGGGGACGGAGTCGGTGAACCGCTCCCGCAATGCGTGGGACAAGATCGCCAACGGCCAGTGCATCGCGATCCGGCGCGACGCATACGACCGTGTCGGCGGGCACGCAGCGGTGCGCGACAAGGTGGCCGAGGACCTGATGCTCGCGCAGCGCCTCTTCGTCGCCGGCGTGCCGACCGCGCTCGTACTCGGCACCACGCAGCTCTCGACACGCATGTACGTCTCGCTCGGCGCGCTCGTTCGCGGATGGCGAAAGAACATCTTCGCCGGCGGCATCGACGCGCTGCCTCCTCTTCGCGGCACGCGAGCCGTCTTCCCCGTCGCGCTGCTCGTCTTCCCCCTCGCCGAGCTCGCGCCCGTGACGGCACTGCTCACTCGGGCGGCAGGGATGTTCTGGCTGGGCGGTGCGACTCTCCTCTGGGCGTGGACGTCGACGACCGCGCTCCTCGTCTGGTGGCTGGCCGCCTACCTGCGCGCGCGGCGCTCTCCCCTCTGGGCGCCGCTCTTCCCCCTCGGCGCCACGGTGCTGCTCTGGATCATCCTCGGCGCGATCGTGCGCGGAAAGAGAGTCGCGTGGAAGGGACGCGAGTACCATTCGCGTTGAAGGAGGTGCGGGGCGGGAGATTTCGAAACGGCGGAGCCGGTGCCGTTGGAAAGAGCGGGGCGGGGAGCGGGATACCGCGGCGCGGGGGGCGAGGGGCGGGAAACTACCTGTAAGGACTGAGGCCGACGCGCGGCGCCTGTGGCGCCGCTGTCGGCCTCTTTTGATTCGATGACTCCGGTCGGGTTGGTCGCGGGTCGCGTGGAGGTTCGTCACTCGGCCGCCATCGCGCGATGGGTGGTAGAGGACAGCCGAGGTGCTGAGGCTCGTGAGAACCACCAAGTGGTCAGCCTTTCAGGCCGTTCTCGAGACTCTCAGAGCCTCAGCCATCTCCCTGCCAACCGCGCGATGCCCGAATGCCCGCCGAGCCCCGACGCGACCCGCGACGGAAGCGCCGCCGAGCCGCCAGTCTCGCCCCTCGCCCCCCGCACCGCGGTATCCCGCTCCCCGCCCCGCTCTTTCCAACGGCACCGGCACCGCAGTCTCATCGCCAAGGAGGAAGGGCGTCCTTCTTCCGCTCCAGCTCCGGGTTGTGCCTGTAGAGGGTGGTCGTCCGGCCGATCACCTGGACGACGTCCGCGTCCATCGCGTCGGCGAGCTGGCGGGCGGCGTCCTTTGGATCGACGTCGGCGCCCTTCGTCAGCTGCACCTTCACCAGCTCGCGCGTGCGCAGCGCGTCGTCGAGGGAGCCGAGGAGGGCGTCGGTGATGCCTTCCTTGCCGACGTGCACGAGCGGGTCGAGGTGATGCGCCTCGCCGCGCAGCGCGGCGCGCTCCTTTCCCGTGATCTTCGGCTGCCGCTCCTGGTCCGCCATGCGTTCGTCCTCGTCGCTCGCGTTCGTGGTGGCCCGCACCAACGCAAGAATTCTACTCGACGAACAGCGGACGCGGGTTCACCGGGATTCCCGTCCACCACTTGTGGTCGGGGGGCATGAGCATGATCTGGAAGTGGAGGTGCGGGGTGTCCTTCGGCGCGTTGCCCGACGTGCCGACGAAGCCGATCGTGTCGCCTCTGGCGACGCGGTCGCCCTCGCTGATTCCCTTCCGGCGGTGATCGAGGTGCGCGTAGTAGTAGACGAAGCGCTCCTCCGGATCGACGGCGTAGATCGTGACGCCGCCCGCGCCGCCCGTGCGGAGCTTGAGGATGAATCCGTCGTCCGCGGCGAGTACCGGAGTCCCCTTCGGCGCGAGGATGTCGACGGCGTGGTGCAGACGCTTTCCGTCGCGCGCATCGTTGAAGCTGTCCGGGATGCGCGCGGGCTCGACGTCGGCGACGGGGACGCGGATGTGGCGCTGGCGCAGATAATCGTAATCGGCGAGCGGGATTCCGTCGGGGATCACGCTTCCATGCGTCGCCTCCGGCGGACGCGCGGGCGCGGGGCCGACAGGCGTTCCGTAGCGGCAGCCCGCGACGAAAAGGAAC
>JABFXM010000072.1 GCA_013361745.1 Gemmatimonadaceae bacterium
GCTCCTCTTCAACCAGGACGTGGCGATGCTCTACATCGAGCCGGACAGGACGGACAGGCACTTCTACAGGAACGCGCAGGCGGACGAGCTGGTGTACGTCGCGAAGGGGAAGGGGACGCTGCACACGCAGTACGGCGATCTCCCCTTCGGGGAGGGGGACTACCTCGTCATCCATCGCGGAATCATGCACCAGTACGAGTTCGAGAAGGGCGCCGAACAGCCGAAGCTCCTCATCATGGAGAGCCGCGGCCACATCCGCTGGCCGAAGCGCTATCGCAACGAGTTCGGGCAGCTCGTCGAGGGCGCGCCCTACTCGGAGCGCGACATCCGCCGCCCGCAGAACCTCGTCACCCACGACGAGAAGGGAAGCTTCTCGATCTACGTCAAGCAGTACGACGGGATCAACGAGCTGGTGCTCGATCATCATCCATTCGACGTCGTCGGCTGGGACGGATACTTCTATCCGTGGGCGTTCAACATCCGCGACTTCGAGCCGATCGTCGGCCGCGTGCACCAGCCGCCGCCGGTGCACCAGACCTTCCAGGGCGACGGCTTCGTCGTCTGCTCCTTCTGCCCGCGCCCGTACGACTTCGATCCGGAAGCGGTGCCGGCGCCGTACAACCACAGCAACGTCGACTCGGACGAGGTGCTCTACTACGCGTCGAGCGAGTTCATGTCGCGGAAGGGGATCGAGTTCGGAAGCATCACGCACCACCCTGACGGCATCCCGCACGGCCCGCATCCGGGTCGCGCCGAAGCGAGCATCGGGGCGAAGTACACCGAGGAGCTCGCGGTCATGATGGACACCTTCCGCCCGCTCAAGGTCGCGAAGCAGGCGCTCCCGATCGAGGACGAGAACTATCACCGCAGCTGGATCGACGCGCAGCACGCGCAGTTCAATCCACCGACCACCTGAGCGACGACCCGTGCCACGCCTCTCCGAACGCTTCAAGAGCCTTCCCGCGTACGCGCTCGCTTCGATCCCCCAGAAGAAGCGCGACCTTCTCGCCCGCGGTGTCGACGTCATCGACCTCGGCGCGGGCGACGCCGACCTCGCGCCGCCGGCCCGCGCCCTCGAGGCGCTGACGCAGGGTGCGCACACCCCGGCGCTCAACCGCTACGGCTTCGGGCTCGGCCACGTGCCCTTCCGCGAGGCGGTGAGCGCGTGGATGCAGACGCGCTTCGGCCACAAGTTCGATCCGATGACGCAGGTCGTTCCGCTCATCGGATCGAAGGAGGGGATCTCGCACCTCGCGCTCGCGTACCTGCAGGAGGGCGACATCGCGATCATCCCCGAGCCGGGCTACGGCGCGTACATCGGCGGGACGCTGCTCTCCGACGCGCAGCCGTACCGCTACGAGATCCGCCCGCGCACGAACTTCCTCGTCGACCTCGACGAGATCCCGAAGGACGTGCTCGCGCGGACGCGGATGCTCTACCTGAACTACCCGAACAATCCGACCGCCGCGATCGCGCCGCTCGACTACCTCGAGCGCGTCGTCCGCATCTGCCAGGCGCACGACATCCTGCTCGTCTACGACAACGCCTACTCCGAGCTGACCTTCGACGGCTACGTCGCGCCGAGCATCTTCGACATCGACGGCGCCGACCGCGTCGCGATCGAGTTTCACTCGCTGTCGAAGACGTACAACATGACGGGCTGGCGCTGCGGCTGGGCGGTCGGGAGCCGCGAGATCTGCGGCGCGCTCGCGAAGACGAAGTCCTTCGTCGATACCGGCCAGTTCATGGCGGTGCAGGCGGCCGGCGTCGCGGCCATCGAGAGCTGGAAGGAGTTCGTCCCGCGCAACGTCGAGATCTTCCGCGAGCGCCGCGACGCCGCGGTCGAGTCCTTCCGCGAGAACGGCTTCGAGTGCGAGACCCCGAAGGCGAGCATGTATCTCTGGCTCCCGCTCCCCGACGGAATGCCGAGCGCCGCCTTCGCCGACCGGTTGATCGAGGAGGAAGGAGTGATCGTCCTCCCCGGCTCCGCACTCGGCGCCGGCGGCGAAGGCTTCTTCCGCATCTCCTTCATCGCGGGCCCGGATCGCATCAGGCAAGCGGCCGAGCGCGCCGGGAGAGTGCTCGAGCAGGGAGCGAAGGTCTAAGGAGAGTAAGGAGAGTAAGGAGAGTAAGGAGAGTAAGGCACTGCCAGCTGGCAGTTACTTACTCCCCTTACTCTCCTTACCCCCTTACTCTCCTGCTTTCGCCGCGCAGCAGATCACGGTCAGCGCGCGCGCGATCCCTGCCGTGCCGTCGACGTTCTCGAACCATTCCTGCGTCGTGTGCGCGCTGCCGCCGCGGCCGCCGGCGCCGAGGGCGACCGCGGGGATCCC
>JABFXM010000567.1 GCA_013361745.1 Gemmatimonadaceae bacterium
CTTCACCCCGGCATGCGCGCCGCGGGCGCCGGTCACGTCGTCACCATCGGATCGATCGCCGACCGCGCCACGTTCCCCGAGAACGCGGCGTACGCGGCGAGCAAGTTCGGCGCGCGCGCGCTGCATCAGGTCATGCGCGAGGAGCTGCGCGGCAGCGGCGTGCGCGCCACGCTCGTCTCGCCGGGACCCGTCGACACGCCGCTCTGGGACGCGGTCGGCCCCGACGATCGCGAGGGCTTCACCCCGCGCGCCCGGATGCTCTCCGCCGACGCGGTCGCCGACGCCGTGCTCTTCGCGCTCACGCGCGACGCGAGCGTCAACATCGACGAGCTGCGGCTCTCGCGCAGCTGACCGGCCACGATGCACTCCGAGATCGTCGATACGCTGCGCTGCCTCGGCACGCACGAGGACAGCTGGCTCGTCGCCGCCGCCGACGTCACCGAGGACCGGCACATCATGCGAGGGCAGCTCGGCTGCCCGGTGTGTCACGCGCGCTATCCGATCGAGCGCGGGATCGCTGATTTCGCCGCCGGCGCGCTGCGCCCGGTCGCCCTCGAGGGCGACGGCCCGGGTTTCGAGGACGACGACGCGGTGAAGCTCGCCGCGATGCTCGACCTGACCGACGCCGGCGGCTACGTCCTCCTGCTCGGACGGTGGGCGCGGCTCGCGGCTCCGCTGCGCGCGCTCGTACCCGTGATGGTGCTCGTCGCGAACGCGCCGCCCGATGTCCTGATGGGTGGCGGCGTCTCGGGCCTCGCCATCGACGGTCGTGTCCCCGTCGCCGCCGGCTCGGCGCGGGCAGTCGCGCTCGATGACGCGAGCACCCCACTCGCCGCGTCGGCGATCGCGGCGGTACGCACCGGAGGACGCGAGGTGGGCGATGCATCGCTGGCGCTTCCCGCCGACGTCGCGCTGCTCGCGCGCGACGATCGCCACTGGGTCGGGACGCGGGAGAGCGGCGCACCGCTGCTGCAGCTCGTCCGCTCGCCCGGTTGAAGCGATACTTCCTTCCCAGATGCGCGAAGGGCGCGCGGCCACGATGGTCGCGCGCCCTTCGTCGATCGGGCGAGCGGGTTACGGCTTGACCGTCCCCGCCGCCTGCGCCATCGCCTTCTTGTGCCACACCGAGCTCGGGACGACCGCGGTCGTTCCGCCGGCCGGGGGCGGCGCGAAGACGAGCGATCCGCCCGCCGCGCTCGCGACGACGACGATCGGCCGTCCGCTGGCGAACGCCGGGCCGAGCTGCCCCATGTCCGCCGACCCGCCGGTGGGGGTGAGCGTGAGCAGCCCGTCGCCGTACCCGACCGTCCCCGAGATCATCACTGCCGGACGCGAGGGATAGGTCGCGTTGATGGTGAAGTTGCTCTGCTGAAGCGAGAGCTCCACGGTCTTCGCGCCGGCGAACGCGGTCGAATCGGGATTCGCCAGCACCCAGTCTCCATAGATGCTCGTGCTCGTCGGCTCACGGTGCGCCGGTGGCGCGTCCTTGATGCCGAAGGTCTTTCGTATCGTCCCACATCCCGCGAGCGCCAAGACGATGGCGGCCACAGCGGTTGCTCTCCGCATTTGGTCTCCTTGCCTGTTCGTCGCGGGGAAATTGCAGAGAGCGTGCCCGGGCAGGAGAGTAAGGAGATAAGGGGAGTAAGGGGAGTAAGGAACGGCCACCTGGCAGTGCCTTACTCCCCTTACTCCCCTTACTCCCCTTCCAGGTACATCGACTCGATCGCGTCCCGGTAGCGCTGCTCGACGATCTTCCGGCGGACCTTCAGTGTCGGCGTCATCTCGCCGCTCTCGAGCGTCAGGTCGCGGTCGAGGAGGGCGATCTTCTTCGGCTGCTCGAAGTTCGCGAGCGACGACGTTCGGCCGAAGACCTCCTTCTCCATCTTCGCGCGCACGATCGGCATCGCGATCAGCTGCCGATGGTCGTTGTACATCAGGTTCTTGTACTTCGCCCACTTCTCGAGCTGCTCGAAGTTGGGCACGATCAGCATGCTCGGGAACTTCCGCTTGTCGCCGAGCATGATCGCCTGGCTGACGTACTTGTTCGTCTTCACCATGTTCTCGATCGGCTGCGGCGCGACCTTCTTGCCGCCGGCGGTGACGATGAGGTCCTTCTTCCGATCGGTGATGGCGAGGAATCCGTCGCGCAGCTCGCCGATGTCGCCGGTGTGGAACCACCCCTCGGCGTCGATCGCCTCCCGCGTCGCGTCGGGCTTGTGCCAGTAGCCCTTCATCACGTGCGGGCCGCGGGTGAGTATCTCGCCGTCGCTCGCGATCGCAACCTCGACGCCCGGAATCGGCCGTCCGACGGTGCCGAGCCGGAACTCCCGCGGTGTGTTGCAGCAGATCACCGGCGAGGTCTCCGTCAGGCCGTACCCTTCGAGGATCGTCAGTCCCGCGGCATAGAAGAACTTGTTGATCTCCGGCGAGAGCGGCGCGCCCCCGGAGACGAAGAAGCGCAGCCGCCCGCCGGTGCGCGCCTTCAGCTTCGAGAACACCAGCCTCTGCGCAATCCGGTACTGGAGCCCGAGCACAGCGTTAGGCTTGCGGCCGGCGAGGACGATGTCCGCCCACCGCTCCGCCGCACGGCGCGCCCAGAAGAAGATCCGCTTCTTCGCCGCGCCACCGGCGAGCGCATTCTCGAGCACGCGCGCGTACATCTTCTCGTACAGGCGCGGCACCGACGCGACGATCGTCGGCTTCACCTCCTGCATGTTCACCGGCACCGTGTCCATCGATTCGGCGTAGGCGATGGTGGTGCCCGTGTGCATCATCGTGAAGTGGCCCACCATCCGCTCGAAGACGTGCGAGAGCGGGAGGAAGCTCAGCGCGAGGTTGTCCTGCCCGACGGGGAAGGCGACGTCGAGCCGCAGCACCGCGGCGAGGACGTTCGAGTAGAAGTTGTCGTGCGTGAGCATGACGCCCTTCGGCTCGCCCGTCGTTCCCGAGGTGTAGATCAGCGTCGCGACGTCGTCCGGCTTCGCGCGCATCGCCTCCGCGCGATAGGCGGCCATCGTCTCCGTGGTCTCCCCTTCCATCCCGCGCGCCTCGAGCTCGGCGAGCGTCATGTCGGCGCCGCCGGGGCGCGGGGAGGTGAACGAGATGACGTGACGCACGGACGGGGCATCCTTACGTGCTTCCGCGACCTTCTCCGCCTGTGTCGGCGTCGAGACGAAGATGGCGGTAGCCCCCGAGTCGCGGAGGATGTACGCGATCTGGTCCGGCGGCAGGTTCGGATACAGGGCGACGTCGATCACCCCCGAGCTCAGGCACGCGTAGTCGGCGATCGCCCACTCCGGCCGGTTCTCGGAGAGAATGCCGACGCGATCGCCCGGCTGGACACCGAGCGCCCGCAGACCACGCCCGCAGCGCACGACCCGCTGGAGTAGCGCGCGATGGCTGATCGGCCGCCACTCGGCGCCCGACTTGAAGAGCAGGGCATCCGGACGGTCGTGCTTCTCGACGGCGGCGTAAAAGAGCTGCGGGATCGTCCCCGGCTCGCCGACGCGCGGGCCGCCGGAGGCGATCGCCCCGCTCACCGGAGCCGCGGCCAGCGCGCCCGGAGCGCGCGATGCGGATGTGGTCTCAGGCATGCCCTATCATACGGCGAGTGTCGCGTCACCCGCCAGAAGCGGCCGCCGCGATCAGGGCCCGGCGGTCTTCCGCGCGGTCACGATTACCAGAAGTGACGCCGGACTCCCGGCGATCTGACCGTTCCGGTAGTACGCGCGCGCCTCGACGTGGATGCTGTCGTAGGCGACCGAGTCGGCCGGGCCCGTCGATCGAGCGAGCGGGAAGAGCGCCCGCCGCACTCGCACCTCGCGCGACGCGAGCCCGCTGGCGTCCGTCGTGTCCACCTCGGAGCGCCGGCGATCCCCACCGGTGAGCATCACGTACGACGTATCGGTCGCCGCGCTCGCGGGACTCGTGATCCGGAATCGCACTTCGTAGTGCGGGACGACCGTGTCTCCCGCGAGCCCATCGGTGATGTGTCGCAGCCGCACCGACACCGCGGGGCTGTTGGGCAGCGAATCGGAGGGAAGAAAGCTGAGACGCAGCGTGACGACGCTGTCGACCTTCACCAGCGCATCCGGACGCCGCGTGACGTACAGCGTCTCGGGGAGCGTCTGGATTCCTCCCGCCTCGGCGTAGACGCGAAAGCTTCGGTTCGCGAAGGCGCGCGTCGTGTCGGCGGTGACGTGCCCGCTGACCGAATCGATCTTCGCCGGGGCGACGCTGTCCTTGTTGATCGGGACGAGCCGGTACTTCACCGCCGCGCCCTTGATCGTGTCGCCTTTCGCGTTGAACACCACCGCGCGGAGCGGAGCGACGACGCCGAGCGAGTCGCGCAGCGAGTCGCCGCTGACGACGGAAGGCGACGGGGCACGGCGGAACTCCACCGCGAAGGGAGCCTTCGGGTCGGAGGGAAGATCGGTGCAGCTCGCACTGGCGATGATCGCCGCGACGAGCGCGAGTGATCGGCTGCTCATCCCATCCGCTCCCGGAGAACATCCGCGAGGTCGAGATACGCCTCCGACGCGGGATCGTTCGGCTCGCGCAGCACCACCGGCTGCCCCGCCGCCGATGCTTCGACGACGGCCGCGGTCCGCGGCACCTCGCGCTCGAAGACGAGATCCTCGGGAAGGCTCGCCCGCACGTACTCCGCGACGCGCTCGCTCATCGGGTTCTCGGGCTCGTGCATCGTGAGCAGCATCCCCTCGAGCGCGAGCGCCTCGTTCATCGCGACGATGTCCTGCAGGCCGCGGAGGATCTGCGGCGTCGTCTGCAGCGCGAGCGGCTCGCACTGCAGCGGGACGATCGCGTGGGCGCTCGCCTCGAGCACGCGCCGTACGATCGCGCCCAACCCCGGCGGCGTGTCGACGATGACGAGGTCGGCGCGACCCGCGAGCTCGTCGAAGAGCTCGTCCAGGACGCCCGGTGTCGTCACCTGCCGCTGAAAGTCGACGTGGTCGCCGCGATCCGCGATCGCGCCCGCGAGCAGGACCCGCAGTGCCGCGAGCGGAGTGGGGAGGAGCACCTCCTGCAATGCGCGGTCGCCCGCGAGGTACTCGGTGATCCCCGGCGTCGGCTGGCCGGGGCGAAGCCCGATGCCGTAGCGCACGGAGCCCTGGGGATCGACGTCGACGAGGATCGTGCGGACGCCGCGGCGCGCGAACGCGGCGGCGAGGTTCACCGCCGTCGTCGTCTTCCCGACCCCGCCCTTCTGGCTGACGATCGCGAGGACCTTGCCCACGCTCATTCCAAACCGCTCGGCGAGTCGGCTCCCGACTGGATCGCCTCGAGGGTCTCCTTCGCGTGGCGAACCCAGCGCCCCGTGTCGACGCCGTTGGGGGGCTGTGAGAGGAACGCCTCGAGATGCCGGGAGGCGCCCATCGTGTCGCCGCGCTTGAGGAGGAGGAACGCGAGCCCGTAGTGCGACCCCGATAGCGCCGGGTCGAGCTCGAGCGCGCGCCGATAGCTGCGGATCGCCTCCTCGAGTCGTCCCGTCTTCGAGAAGGCGATCGCCATGTTCTGGAGAATCTTCGGGTCGTTCGGGTGGTCGCGCAGCGCGAGCCGGTACGATGTCAGCGCCGCGTCGAAGTCCCCCTGGCGTTCCAGGGCGAGCGCCTCGCTCAGGTAGTCGATGCGCTGAGGCTTCGCGTCGCGCTTCGAGTTACCGCCCGTCAGGCGGTTCCACCAGGACATGCGGTCGGGATCGGCGGAAAGGGGAGGGGAGGGTATCGCGCCTCCCCGGGTGCAACCTGCGCGCCGGTGGCGGCTACCGGCAGCAAGGTATGGGAGAAACACGGTCGGAGCAACCGCGCGTCACCGCGCCGCGCGCCGTCGTACGACACCGGTCACGAACTTTTGCGCGGCGGCGTCACGCAGCTTCCCGCACCCCTGACGCGACCTTACCTTCACCGCATGTCTCCACGTCGCTACACCGTCGACCAGACGAAGGGCGTCCTCGACGTCGAATGGCCGCTCTTCGGCGAGATGGCGCGAGCGCTCGCCCTGAAGGTCGCGCGCGAGTTCGACCCGGAGATCATCGTCGGGATCGCGACGTCGGGAGTGATCCCCGGCGCGGTGATCGCGTCGATCCATGGCCGCGAGTTCCGTGCGATGACGATCAGCCGTCGCGGCGATCAGGAGGCGGTGCGCGCCACGCCGCACGTGCTCGGCAGCGTACCACCGCAGGTCCGCGGCCGCCGCGTGCTCGTCGTCGACGAGACTTGCGACTCGGGCGACACGATCCGCCTCGCGATCAGCGCCTGCGTCAACGCCGGCGCGAGCGAGGTCCGCACCGCCGTCTGCTTCCGCACCGGCCCCTACGAGCCCGACTTCCACGCCCTCGCGACCGAGAGCACCATCGTGCTCCCCTGGGACCGCGAGCTCCTCATCGACGGCGAGCTCGTACCGAATCCGCTCTACGCGGACGCACAGAAGGCGCTCTCCCCGTATCGGTAGGGGTCAGGAGTCAGGGGTCGGGGGTCGGCAGGATACGAGACGAGGGACGAGGGAGAGGCCGTTCGCCGCTCCCTCATCCCTCATCGCGCAGACCCCTGACCCCTGACCCCTGGTCGCTGTACGACTACTCCACCTCGCCTAACGCGACGTCGTAGCCCTCGCCGCGGCCCATCGTCTCGTAGACGTGCTCCATCACTTCCGCGTTGCCGATGAGGAAGCGGCAGCGGGAGGCGCCGGTCGAGCGGCATTCGACCTCGAGCACCGCGAGCGGCGCGTCGGCGATGCGGCCGAAGAAGTCGGCGAACATTCCCGTCGTGAAGTGACAGGCGGGATGATCCATCCCGCTCGCCGGATCGGCCTCTCCCCAGTCCCCCGAGTCGAGCGTCGCGACCGCGTTGCGGAGCGATCCGATCGCGAGCGAGCCCCAGCCGGCCTCGTGGAAGAACGCGGTCGCCATCTCCTCGAAGCGCTCGAGCGTGAGCGACTCCGGCGCCGGCTCTCCGCGCGCCGTCAGCCAGTCGCGGAACGCGGCGAAGAGCGTCTCGCCGCCGGCGTATCCCGCTTCCTGGAGATACCCCGCCGCCGCCGCCCCCGCATCGCGGTACAGCGCCGCGCGCAGCGCCGCGAGCGCCGGACGTGGCAAGCCGAGCATCCCGTTGTTCACGAGTTCCATTCGACCGACACCGAGAGATGTAGTGACCACGCCGACCCCTGACCCCTGCCCCCCGACCCCCGACCCCTGCGAGCGCGCTAGGCGCGCGCTCGCCGCACCAGCTCCGCCTCGTCGATCGTCTCGACGCCGAGCTGACGGGCCTTTTCCAGCTTGCTGCCAGCATCCTCCCCGACGACCACGAAGCTCGTCGCCTTCGAGACGCCGCTCGTCACGCGCCCACCCGACCGCTCCACCAGCGCCGTGGCTTCCGCGCGCGACAGCGTCGGCAGGGTCCCGGTAATGACGACCGTCTTCCCCCGCAGGGCACCGTCCGCCGCGACCTGCACCGGCTCCGTGAAGTTCAACCCGAGTCGGCGCAGCTTCTCGATGAGCGCGCGCGAGGTCGGGTCGGCGAAGTAGGACGACACCGCGTGCGCGATGATCTCGCCCACGCCACGCACCTCGAGGATGTCGTCGGCGGTCGCGTTCATCAGCCGGTCCATCGTCCCGAAGTGCCGCGCGAGCAGCTGCGCCGACTGCTCGCCGACGTGCCGGATGCCGAGCGCGTTGAGGAGACGCGACAGCGGCAGCTTCTTCGACTCCTCGATCGCCGCGACGAGATTCTCCGCGCTCTTCTCTGCGAACCGCTCGAGCTTCACGAGGTCGTCGACGGTCAGCCGGTAGATGTCCGCCGCGTCGTGGACGAGCCCCGCGTCGATCATCTGCTCGATGCGCGCGTACGAGAGCCCGCGGATGTCCATCGCGCCGCGCGAGGCGAAGTGGACGAGCCCCTCGAGCTGCCGACCGGGACAGGCGACGTTGCTGCAGTACAGCGCGACCTCGTCCTCGTCGCGCTCGACGGGCGTGCCGCAGCGTGGGCACTTCTTCGGCGGGTGGACGACGCGCGGCGGCTTCGCCGGATCGCGCTTCTCCGGCACCGGGCCGATCACCTGCGGGATGACCTCGCCCGCGCGCTTCACGAGCACGACGTCGCCGACGCGGAGGTCCTTGGTCCGCACGAGATCGAAGTTGTGCAGCGTCGCGAGCTTCACGATCGCTCCTCCGATCTCCACCGGCTCGAGGATCGCGAACGGGTTGAGCACCCCCGTGCGACCGACGTTCACCTGGATGTCGAGCAGCGTCGTCTCCGCGATGTCGGGGGCGAACTTGCGGGCGATCGCCCAGCGCGGCTCGCGGCCGACCACGCCCAGCTCGTCCTGCACGCGCAGGCTGTCGACCTTGACCACGGCGCCGTCGATCGCGAAGTCGAGGGAGGCTCGCGTCTGATTCTCGACGCGCGACGCCCACGCATGCACCTCGGCCAGCGTCGCGCAGCGCTCGCGGTGCGGCGCGACCGGAATCCCCCACGACGAGAGCAGCTCCAGCAGCTCCCACTGCGAGCGCACCGGCGGTTGCTCGCCATCGGGAAGCGCGATCGCGTAGCCGAAGAAGCTGAGCGGCCGCTGCGCCGTGATCGCCGGGTCGAGCTGCCGCAGACTCCCCGCCGCCGAGTTCCGCGGGTTCGCGTACACGGGCTCTTCGTTCTTCACGCGCTCGGCGTTCATCGCCTCGAACCCCGAGAAGGTCATGTAGACCTCGCCGCGGATCTCGAGGAGTGGCGGATGATCGTTGCCGCGCAGCCGGAGCGGGATCTCGCGGATCGTGCGCAGGTTCGCGGTCACGACCTCGCCGACCGTTCCGTTGCCGCGCGTCGTGCCGGTCTCGAACACGCCATCACGGTAGGTGAGGCTCACCGCCGCGCCGTCGATCTTCAGCTCGGCGGTGTACCCGCCCTCGACGGCGGCATCACCTGCGA
>JABFXM010000364.1 GCA_013361745.1 Gemmatimonadaceae bacterium
ACTGGTTGGCGCCAGCCGTGAGTGAGGACCGGTGATGCGTGGTCCGCGTCAGGTCCCTCGCATTGCGCTCTACGCGCTCCTCGTCGCCGGCGCGGTGCTCGCGGTCTTCCCGTTGCTCTGGATGGTCGCCGCGTCGTTCATGGCGACGGGGGAGGCGAGCACGTATCCGCCGCACGTCATCCCGCGCGCGCCGACGCTGGAGCATTACCGTGACCTGTTCACGCGGCTGAACCTCGGGCGATCGCTCTTCAACAGCGCGCTGATCGCGCTCGTCGTCACCGCGCTCTCGGTGATCATCAACTCGATGGCGGGGTACGCGCTGGCGAAGCTGCGCTTCCGGCACCGGGCGCGCGTGTACCGATCGTTGGGCATCGGGCTCATCCTCCCGGCGCAGGTGGCGATGCTGCCGCTCTTCCTGATGATGAAGGAGATGCACCTCGTCAACAGCTACTGGGGGGTGATCATCCCCGGGCTGGCGAGCATCTTCGGGATCCTCCTCACCTACCTTTCTCGCCACCTGGAACGACGTCATGTGGCCGCTCATCGTGCTCAGTGACGATCGGAAGTACACGCTCCCGGTCGCGATCGCGAACCTCGTCGGCGAGCACGTGCAGGACGCCGAGCTGATGATGGCCGGCTCGGTGGTGACGGTGCTGCCGGTGATGCTCGTCTTTCTCTTCCTCCAGCGCTACTACATCCGCGGCATCACGGCGGGGAGCGTCAAATGAGAGGGGTCAGGGCCCAGGCGGAAGGCACTCCGTCGACTGTTGTTGACGCCGTTCCTAACGGCCGGCCCCTGGTCCCCTCAAAGCGCCCCCCCGTTCGTCCGTATGATCTCCGCATAAAACCGCCCACTGCGCTTGACGGTCCGGCCAAGGCTCTCGAAATCCACATGCACGATTCCGAAGCGCTTCGCGAAGCCGAGGCTCCATTCGAGGTTGTCGAGGAGACTCCAGGCGAAGTAGCCGCGCATATCGGCGCCGGCGCGGAGGGCGTCATGCACGGCGCGGATGTGTCGGCGGTAGTACTCGACGCGGTTCGGGTCGTCGACCGCGCCGTCGATCGGCGTCGGCGGATCGAAGAACGCGGCGCCGTTCTCGGTGACGTAGAGTGGAACGCGGCCGTAGCGCTTCGTCACCCACTCGAGGGTCTCGCTCAGCCCGCGCGGATACACTTCCCAATTCGTCTCGGTGTACGTCGCGTGCTTCTGGCGCACGGGGCGCGCCTGCACCGGCCACCGCTTCGCCGAGTACGCGTTGACGCTGCGTGTGTAGTAGTTGACGCCGACCCAGTCGAGGGGCTGCCGGATCAGTGCGAGGTCTTCCGCCGGGAAGTCGGGCCACGCGGCGCCGAATATCTCGCGCATCTCCCCAGGGTACGCGCCGAGCATCGCCGGGTCGAGGTACTGGCGATTCATGTACGCGTCGGCGTGCTGCGTCGCGCGGAGGTCGCGCTCGTCCTGGGAAGCCGAGTACTTGGGCTCGAGGTTGACGACGAGCCCGATCTGCTGCTTCGCGCTGGCGCGATACGCCTGCACTCCCGCGCCGTGCGCGCGCAGCAGGTTGTGCGCGACGATCGGTGCCTCGTACAGATTGCGGTGCCCGGGCGCGAGCGTGCCCTCGACGTAGCCCGCGTGCGCGACGACCCACGGCTCGTTGAGCGTCGCCCACATCGGGACGCGATCGCCGAGCGCCTCGTACATCACGGTCGCGTAGTCGGCGAACCAGTGCGCGACGTCGCGATTGAGCCAGCCACCCATGTCGTCGAGCGCGGCGGGGAGATCCCAGTGGTAGAGCGTCGCGACGGGCATGATCTGCCGCTCGAGCAGCGCGTCCACGAGCCGCTCGTAGAAGGCGAGCCCCGCGCGGTTGACGCGGCCGCGTCCCTCGGGGAGGATGCGGCTCCACGAGATGGAGAACCGATAGGCCTGCAACCCGAGCTCCGCCATGAGCGCGACGTCCTCGCGCCAGCGATTGTAGTGGTCGCAGGCGACGTCGCCGGTGTCGCCGTCGTGCATCATCCCCGGCGTGTGCGCGAAGCGCTGCCAGATGCTGGGCCCCGCGCCGTCAGCGAGTGGAGAGCCCTCGATCTGGTACGCGGAGGTCGCCGCGCCCCAGAGGAATCCTTCCGGAAATCGATACGTGCTCGGCATCGTGCTCGATCTGGTGAGACGCTCCGGCGCCATGCGCGCCGCACGGAGGTGACATGGCGCGCCTGACGCTGGAGGGAGTCCGTAAAGTATACGAGGGCGGCGCGGTCGCCGTGCACGGCGTGGACCTCGACGTCGCCGACGGCGAGCTCGTCGTCCTCGTCGGTCCCTCTGGATGC
>JABFXM010000180.1 GCA_013361745.1 Gemmatimonadaceae bacterium
CGTGCGGATGCGCGCCGCGTCGACGTGCGAGGTCCCTTCGATCCCCGCCTCGCCGCGCGTGAGGTAGAGCGCGACGACGTCGTGCCCCGCGTCCGCATAGCGGGCCATCGTCCCGCCGCAACCGCTCTCCGGATCGTCGGGATGGCCGCCGGCGACGAGGACCTTGAGCTTCGCGCCCGGACCGCGCTCGGCGGCGAGCGTCAAGCCTGACGGCGTGAGGCCGAGCGCGGCGAGGCCGACCGGCGCGGCGAGGAGACGGAGAGCGCCGCGGCGGGTGACGCTCATGCCCGCAATGCCTGGGTGACTTGTGGCAGGACGAGCGCGCGGAACAGGTCGTCGACCCGCCGCGCGGAGAGCGACATGTCGCCGTTCAGCCACCAGTCGACGACGCGCACGAAGGTCGCGGCGACGTGAGCGGCGAGGAGATCGGTCGGCGCTCCGGCCGAGCTGCGCCGCGTCCGCCGCAGGTCGTCGGCGACCTGCGCGGCGATCGCCCGCTCGAGCTGCTCGTGCGAGACAGGCCGGCGCTCCGCGCGCTCGCGCCTCTCGCGGAACCGTCCGATGCGCTCGAGGATCGGGAGGCTGAAGCGAAGGACCATCTCGGGCGTGGCGGCCGACGGCGACGCGGGAAGCAGCGCGCCGGCGCGAAGCCCCGCGCGAATCTCCCCCTCGAGCGGATCGACGCGCTCCGCCGCGTGAGCGTGACCCGTCAGCCGCGCCGTGGTCGCGCGGAGAAGGGTCTGCTTGACCATGATGGCGTCGTACGCCTGCTCGTGGGCGAGTCGCATCACCGCATATAGTAGGCGATGCACGCACTTCGCGCTCGGGGGGATGATTCCCGGCGCTTTGCCTGGGACGGGCGCGAGGGATAAGCTATGGCGCGTCCGCCGCGCCGGCCGGCGCTTCCTTCACTCGCCGATACCATGACGCAGCTCAGCTCTCTCTCCCTCGCGGGACTCGTCCTCACGCTCGCCGCCGCGCAGGGATGCGGCAACCACTCGGCGAGCCGCGCCGAATCGACCGCGGTCGCGCCCACGGTCGCCGCCCACGAGATCAGCTATCAGGGCGACTTCAAGGCGCCGCTCGGCGTGCAGCTCTGGACCTTCCGCGAGCTCGCGAAGCGCGATCCCGCGGCTATGATGCGCACCGTGCGACGGATGGGGTTCACCCACGTCGAGACCGCGGGGATGTACGACATGACGCCGGCGCAGTTCGCGAAGGCGCTGAGCGACGCCGGGCTGCAGGCGACGTCGATGCACGTCGGCTACGAGGACCTCAAGAACCACCCCGACAAGGTCATCGCCGACGCGAAGACGTTAGGCGCGAAGTGGGTCGGGCTCGCCTGGTACCCGCACGGCGACGCGGGCTTCACCGAGGCCGACGCGCGCAAGGCGATCGCCGACTTCAACCAGTTCGGGCGCACGATGAAGGACGCGGGGCTGTCGTTCTTCTATCACGACCACGGCTTCGAGCCGGTGCCGTACGGCGACGGCACCCTGCTCGACCTGATGATCCGCGAGACCGACCCGCAGCTCGTCCACTATGAGATGGATATCCTCTGGACCTGGCTGCCGGGCGTCGATCCCGTGGCGCTGATCAGGAAGTATCCCGGGCGCTTCCGCCTGATGCACATCAAGGATCTGAAGCCCGGCGTCCCCCGCGGCTCGCTCGCCGGTGGACTCCCGGATTCCCTCGAGACCTCGATCGGCGAGGGACAGGTCCCCTGGCCCGCGCTCCTGCAGGCCGCGCAGCAGGACGGCTTCGAGGAGTACTACATCGAGGACGAGACGCCCGATCCGGTGAGGAACGTGCCGAAGAGCATCGCATACCTTGAGAAGCTTCGCTTCTAGGAATCAGGGATCAGGGGTCAGGGGTCGGGACTGCCACGAAGCAGTTGCCGACCCCCGACCCCTGACCCCCGACCCCTAAGTCCCTATGCCTCCCGTCACGAAAGGTCGCGTCATGCGCTCGAGCGCGCGCTTCTACGACGCGCTCGTCTGGGTACTCACCTTCGGTCGCGAAGGCGCCTTTCGCGCGCGACTGCTCGACCTCGCGCGTCTCGCGCCCGGCGAGTCGGTGCTCGACGTCGGCTGCGGCACGGGGACGCTCGCGATCGCGGCGAAACGGCGCGTCGGGAGCGGCGAGGTGCGCGGCGTCGACGCGTCGCCGGAGATGATCGCGCGCGCGAAGCGGAAGACGGCCAAGGCGGGCACCGATGTCGTCTTCGACATCGCGGTGGCCGAGTCGCTCCCCTCCCCCGAGGCGCGCTTCGACCTCGTGCTCAGCACGCTGATGCTGCACCATCTCCCACGCGCGACGCGCGAGCA
>JABFXM010000434.1 GCA_013361745.1 Gemmatimonadaceae bacterium
AAGGACACGACGGCCACACTCGACGCGGTGACCGCGGGGCGGCTACCGCGCACGGTGAAGGCGTTGGCGCTGGTCAGCCTCTTCACCGACGCCTCGAGCGAGATCATCTATCCGCTCCTTCCGCTCTTCCTCACGAGCGTCCTCCACGCCGGGGCGAGCGCGATCGGCATCATCGAGGGCGCGGCGGAGACGACGGCGTCGCTGCTCAAGCTCGCGAGCGGCTGGTGGTCCGACCGGGTGCGCCGGCGCAAGCCGCTCGTGGTCGCGGGGTACACGCTCGCGTCCGTGGTGCGCCCGCTGGTCGCGCTCGCGAATGGCGCGGGTCAGGTGCTGGCGATCCGGTTGACCGACCGCGTCGGGAAGGGGATCCGCACCTCGCCGCGCGACGCGCTCATCGCCGACGCCGTTCCCCTTGCGCAGCGCGGGCGCGCCTTCGGGCTGCACCGCGCGGGCGATCACATGGGCGCGGTGATAGGGCCGCTCATCGCCTTCTCCGTGCTTCGCTGGACGACGCTCTCGCTACGCGCGCTCTTCCTCCTCGCGGCGATCCCCGGCGCGCTCGCGGTGATCGCGCTCGTCGTCGGCGTGAAGGAAACGCCGCGCCCCGCACGCAGCGAGGCTTCGTCGACCGCGAAACCGACGCTCGGCGGCGGGCTCCCCGGTCGGTTCTGGGCGTATCTGCTCGTGCTCCTCGTCTTCACGCTCGGCAATTCGAGCGACGCGTTCCTCCTCCTCCGCGCGTCGCAGCTCGGCGTCGCGAGCTCCCTGATCCCGATCCTGTGGGCGATGCTGCACGTCGTGAAAGCGGGAACGAGCACTCCCGCGGGAACGCTCAGCGACCGTGTCGGACGCGTGCCGCTGATCGTCGGCGGATGGATCGTCTATGCGCTCGTGTATCTGGCGTTCGGCCGTGCGGGGGCGACGTGGCAGGCGTGGGCGCTCTTCGCGGTGTACGGCACGTACTTCGGGCTCACCGAGGGAGTCGAGAAGGCACTCGTCGCCGATCTCGTCCCGGCGGAGAAGCGGGGCGCGGGCTTCGGCTGGTACAACCTCGCGATCGGGCTCGGTGCGCTGCCGGCGTCGGTGGTGTTCGGCATCGTCTGGGACCGCTACGGCGCCGCGCGCGCCTTCGAGCTCGGCGCGAGCCTCAGCGCGATGGCGGCGGTGGGCCTGGTGCTCGTGATGCGCGGGCGCCGCGCGCCCGCGTGAGACGCTAGCAGCAGCGCGCGCCCGGCCGCTCGACCCGGTCGCGCATTTGCTGCTCGAAGAGCTCTCGTTCGCTGAGCGGATGTTCCCCCGCGTGATGGTCGCGCATGTGCGCGAGATAGCGCTCGTAGTCCGGCGCGCCGATGACGAGGCGCAGCGAGCGGCCGAGCCGCGTCAGGAAGGGGCCTAACGCGCCTGCGGTCACGACGCCGCACCCGCGGTGGCGCGCCCGCCGAGTGTCGCCGCCGTGTCGAACTCGGGCGGCGTCTCGGTGCTCCTCGCCGGCGCACCGCCGCGCCAGAGCGAGATCCAGGAGCGCGTCGAGTCGGCGAAGATCACCACCACCGAGAAGAGAAAGAAGGCGGCGACCGCGGCGTCGAGCCGCTCGTTGAAGATCATGCGCTGCACTTCCGCGGCGGTCCGCCCCGTGGGCAGGATCCCCGCCGCCATCCCGCGACCGAGCGCGTTCGCCTTGGCGAGGAAGCCTAACGCCGGGTCGGGCGAGAACAGCTTCTGCCACCCCGCGGTGAGCGTCACGATCACCAGCCACGAGAGCGGGACGAGCGTCGTCCACGCCCATCGCCCGCGCCCCATCCTGATGATCACCGTCGTTCCGACGCAGAGCGCGACCGCCGCGAGCAGCTGGTTGGAGATCCCGAACAGCGGCCACAGAGAGTTGATCCCGCCGAGCGGATCGAGGACCCCCTGGTAGAGGAAGTATCCCCACATCGCGACGAAGAGCGCGCTCGTGATGACGACCCCCGGGTACCAGGAGCGGCGGCCGAGCGGGGCCCATGCGTGCTTGACGATGTCCTGGAGCATGAAGCGCCCGACGCGCGTGCCGGCGTCGAGCGTCGTGAGGATGAACAGCGCCTCGAACATGATCGCGAAGTGGTACCAGAGCGCCATCGCCCCGCCGCCTAACGCGTTGGAGAAGAGGTGCGCCATCCCCACCGCGAGGCTCGGCGCCCCGCCGACGCGCGAGAGGAGCGACTTCTCCCCGACCTGCGCCGCGAGCGCGCTGAGCTCCGCCGGCGAGACGGTGAACCCCCAGTTCCGGATCGCCGTCGCCGCGCTCTCCACCGTCGTACCGAGCGCCGCGACGACGCCGATCTT
>JABFXM010000192.1 GCA_013361745.1 Gemmatimonadaceae bacterium
GGGCTGACCACGATGCGGAAAGCCCGCGCCCTCCGGCGCGAGCGCACCGGCGCGCGAGAGCGTCACGAGCGCGGCGAGGTTGCGATATCCCTCGGCCGTGCGCGCGAGGAACGCCGCGGGATGGCCATCCACCAGCAGCTCCGCGCCGACGATGGGACGCACGCCGCGGCGCCCGGCCTCCAGCGCGAAGCGGATCACGCCACCGAGGTCGCCGCGGTCGGTGAGGCCCAGGCTCGTGTAGCCCGCGCGCTGCGCGCATTCCACGAGCACCTCCGGCGTCGCCGTGCCCTCGCCGAACGAGAAGGCCGAATGCGCGCGCAGCTCGACGTAGGACTCCGCCGGCGTCGCTCCCATCAGTCCCACCAGCCGTGCAGGTACCACTGCTCGGCGATCACGTCGTGGTAGAGCAGGACGAGCATCCCCTCCGCCGTCACGCACTGGAAGTAGTCGCGCACGTACGGCTCTCCGATCTCCGCACCGCCCGAGATCCGATCCGGCCCTGCGGCCGTGAGCAGCTCGACGTCGGGAGATTGCCCCCGCCCACGCTCGCGATAAGTGATCGGTGCGTAGTGGTCGCGCCGAGGCGTCGTCTTCACAGCCACGGGGCGCGGCGCCGGCACGAGCTGGAGGGAGAGGGTCGGAGGAGGGGCGGAGCGGAGGAGCGGATGAGCGTGACTGCCGTTCCGCTCCACCGCTCCTCCGTTCCTCCGCTCAACCGACCTCAGTACGTCAGCCAGCGGACGAGCGCCCCACTGCGCTCGCCGTTCCGGCCGCGGATGCGCGCTCGTCGTCAGCCCGACGACCGTCGCCTGACCATCGTCGAGGAGCCGGCCGAGCGCCTCCTCCACCGCGCGCGCCGTCTGCAGCCCGCGGTCGAAGAGATCGCCCTGCGGCGTCTCCACCTCGCCCACGGCGTCGACGTGCAGCGCGAGACCGCTCACCGCGCCGCGGAGCGCGAGCCGTTCCAGCTCGGCGCGCAGCAGCCGCGTCCAGGTCGCGCGGTTCGCCGTCTCGCGGCTCGAGCGCACGCGGCGCTCGATCGTCGTCCGGTTCGTCAGCGTGAACGCCAGCGTCATCCCGCGCGCCCCTTCACCCCAGCTCTGCAGCTCGGTGCACACCGTGCCGGCCAGACGGTTGACGACGAACGCGAGGCGCTCCACGTCGCGCAGCGCATACTCCTCCCACGCGAGCGACGCGGAGGGGAGCGTGCGCGAGGCCGGCGGAAAGATGCGCCGCCGGTCCTGCGCGCGGGCGAGTCGCCAGAAGTCGACGCCCTCCGCTCCGAAACGGACCTCGATCTCCTCGAGCGTGAGCGCGGCGAGCTCGCCGCAGCGCTCGATTCCCACGTCGGCCAGCGCCGCATCCAGTCGCGGCGAGGGCGGCAGGGGTGCCGCGTCGGCGAGCATGCGGAGCGGATACGGCGCGAGGAAGGCGCGCTCCCCGCCCGGCGGCACGATCATCACCGGTCGATGCCCGACCGTTGCCGCGACCGCCGCCACGACCGCCGTGCGCGCCACACCCACGCGCGCAGCCGTGCAGCCATGCTCTCCGGCCAGCGCGAACGTCCGGTCGCCCACCACCTGCGGCGGCAATCCACGCGCATCCACCCAGATCATCCCGCGCGCATCCGTCAGCACGTGCGGCGAGACGGCGAGCAGGGCAGACGCGAGGCTATCGGCGGTGACGCCCTCCTCGGGGGTCCGCGCCGCGGCTGCTCCCTCGCCGGTCGACGAGGGTGGGATCCACAGACAGGCGAAGCTCATACGAGGCGACCGGCAGCACGACCGCGGCGCGCGCATTCACGCCGAGGGTGCGCACGCGAATCTCGACGGTGGCGTCGATCGGCGCCGCCGGTTCGCGGAAGGGGCCTCGCTCCCAGCGGAAGCTGTGCGGGAGGATGCGCGAGGTGACGCGCAGCGCGGCGAGCGACGGATTGTCCGTCAGCGCGACGAACGCGCTGTTCCCCTCGCGCGCGGCTCGCGTGAGGCGCACGCGCTCCGTGCCCTGCGGGTCGGCCCCCGCCGAGAGCACCACGAGAGCGAATCCGCCGGACGCGAGGACCACCTCGGCGCTGCGCAGGGCATTGAGGCGGGACTCCGGACCGGCTGGCCGGATGAGGAGCGGCCCCTCCTGCCACTCGACCCCGACCGTCTCCTCGACGTCGATCCAGGCGGCACGCGCGCCGGCGGCGACCACGCTCCGGCAGGCGGCGCGGAGCACGGCCGAGGCGCCCCCGGACTGCTGCGCCCACGCGGTCAGCTTGCCGCGCGGCAGCCCGCCGCCG
>JABFXM010000352.1 GCA_013361745.1 Gemmatimonadaceae bacterium
GACCTTCGAGCACGAGCGCAACGGGATCTCGACGCGGCTGTCGTTAGGCATCGCCGAGCACGAGGCGGTGAAGCTGGCGACGCTGCGCATCACCAACACCGCCGGCCACCCGCGCCGGCTCACGATCACGGCCTACGCCGAGTGGACGCTTGGCGTGCTGCGCGAGCATACGCAGCACCAGGTGACGACCTTCTACGACCGGTCGCTGGGAACGATCTTCGCGCGCAACACCTTCGATCCGCAGTTCGCGGGCTGGGTGGCGTTCTGGTCGATCAGCGAGCCGGTGACGGGTCATACCGGGGACCGGCGCGAGTTCATCGGCCGCAACGGGTCGCTCGCGTCGCCGTTCTCGCTCCGCTCCGACACGCCGACGAAGCTCTCCGATTCGACCGGCGCCGGAATGGATCCGTGCGCCGTGCTGCAGTGCGCGATCGAGCTCGCCCCCGGCGAGACGCGCGACCTCGTCGTCGCACTCGGCGCCGCGTCCAGGGAGGAGGAGGCGCGCGCGCTCGTCGCGAAGTATCGGCCCGTCGGCACCGCGCGCGCCGCGGTCGCGGACACCGTGAAGGCGTGGCAGCGCCGCCTGTCGACGATCACCGTGAAGACGCCGGAGGCGAGCTTCGACGCGATGCTGAACCGCTGGGCGCTCTACCAGGCGCTCTCCTGCCGGATGTGGGGACGCTCGGGACTCTACCAGAGCAGCGGCGCGTACGGCTTCCGCGACCAGCTCCAGGACTCGATGGCGTTCGTCTACGCCGAGCGTCAGGTCGCGCGCGATCACATCGTCCGCGCGGCGGGACGCCAGTTCGTCGAGGGCGACGTGCAGCACTGGTGGCACCCGCACAGCGGGCGCGGGGTGCGAACGAAGTTCAGCGACGATCTCGCCTGGCTGCCCTTCGTCGTCGATCACTACATCCGCGTCAGCGGCGACGAGTCGGTGCTCGACGAGAAGGCGCCGTATCTGACGATGCGCGAGCTCACCCCCGAGGAGCACGAGGTCTACGATCTGCCGCAGGAGAGCGGTGAGGTCGGCACCGTCTACGATCACTGCCTGCGCGCGCTCCACCGCGCCTGCACCGTCGGCTCGCACGGGCTGCCGCTCATCGGGATCGGCGACTGGAACGACGGGATGAACCGCGTCGGCGTCGAGGGCAGGGGCGAGACCGTGTGGCTCGCCTGGTTCCTCGTCACGACGCTGCGCGCCTTCGCCGCGCGGGCGGAGGCGCGCGGGGACGCGGCGACGGCGACGGACTTCCGCGGGAAGGCCGACGCCTACGTGCAGGCGATCGAGTCGACGTCGTGGGACGGCGCCTGGTACCGGCGCGCGTACTTCGACGACGGCGCGCCGTTAGGCTCGGCCGAGAGCGAGGAGTGCAAGATCGACGCGATCGCGCAGAGCTGGAGCATCATCAGCGGCGCCGGCCAGCCGGAGCGGCAACGCCAGGCGATGCAGTCCACCGAGGAGCATCTCGTCCGCAACGACGCGCGGCTGATCATGCTGCTGACGCCGCCCTTCGACAAGACGTCGCACGACCCCGGCTACATCAAGGGCTACCTCCCGGGCGTGCGCGAGAACGGCGCGCAGTACACCCACGCCGCGCTCTGGACGGTGCTCGCGACCGCGCTGCAGGGAAACGGCGACCGCGCGTTCGAGCTGTTCCAGTACATAAATCCCTTCACCCACTCGGCCACGCGCGAGGCGGCAGACGTCTACAAGGTCGAACCGTACGTGGTCGTCGCCGATCTCTACACGGCGGAGGGCCACCTCGGTCGCGGCGGTTGGACCTGGTACACGGGCTCCGCGAGCTGGATGTACCGCGTCGGCCTCGAGGCGATCCTCGGCTTCCACAAGCGCGGCGAGACGCTGCACATCGAGCCGACGATTCCCCGGACGTGGAAGGAGTACGGCATCGAGTACCGTCACGGCTCGAGCATATACCAGATCACCGTGAAGAACCCCGACGGCGTGATGCGCGGCCGGAGCGAGGTCATCGTCGACGGGAAGCCATGTGCCGACGGCGCGATCGAGCTCGCCGACGACGGGGCGACGCATCGGGTGGAAGTGACGTTGCGGGGCGGGTGAGCGCACATTCGTTCTGCTCTCGCTGATTGAACAGAAGGCACGAAGGCACGAAGGCTTTGTTGAAACGCCTTCGTGCCTTCGTGCCTTCTGTTATCCCCAGCGAGAGTTCCCAGCGAGAGTTCCCGGCAAGAGCTCCCGGCCGAAGCAAACCCTTTCCCGCTCGCCGCTGTCGAAGTTCCGGAAGCGATCGGATCACCTCGCGACCTGGACTTCACATGTCGAGCATCGTCTAC
>JABFXM010000425.1 GCA_013361745.1 Gemmatimonadaceae bacterium
AGCTGCCGACGATCGCGTCGCGCGCGTTGGTGAAATCGGCGCCGGTCAGCGGCTCGGTGCGCAGCCGCCGCAGCTGCGCGAGCAGCTCGACGAGCGCCGAGTCGACGACGGCGTTGCGCGCCTCGACGGTCGCCGTGAACTCGCCGACGCCGCGCGTCCGCGACACGGAGGAGTACGAGCCGTAGGTCCAGCTCTTCTGCTCACGGAGGATCTGGAAGAGCCGCGACGCCGTGCCGCCGCCGAGGACGCGATTCGCGACGAGCATCGCGTAGGCGCGCGGATCGCTCGCCGGAAAGGTCGCGTTGCCGACGACGACGTTCGCCTGCACGGACGACGGGCGGTGCACGAGGACGATCTCGGTCTTGGTCCGCCGCTTCGGCGCGCCGAGCGCGGGGAGCGCCACGGGTGCGCCCGTCCAGCCCTGGAAGGCGTTCGTCGCGAGGCGCTTCGCGGTCGCGAGGTCGATGTCGCCGGAGACGACGAGGATCGCGCCGCGCGGTCTGACGTGGCTCCGATGGAAGGCGACGATGTCGTCGCGCGCGATCGTGCCGACGCTCGCCGGCGACGCGGAGCGCGCGTACGACGACGACCCGTAGAGCTCGCGATCGAAGGTGCGCGTGGCGATCACCGCGGGCTGTGAGAGCTGGAGCTGCAGCGACGAGAGCCTCTGGGTCTTCGCGAGGTCGATCTCCTTCTGGTCGAAGGTCGGGCGCGAGACCGCGTCGCCGATCAGCTCGAAGACGAGCGCGGCGTCGCTCGAGAGCGCGTTGGCGCTCACCGTGAGCAGATCCGCCGTGGTTCCGGCGTTGATCGCGCCGCCGACGCCCTCGATGGCGGAGCTGACCTGCTCGGCACTACGACTTCCCGCGCCCTTGACGAGCAGGTTCGCGGTCATCGACGCCAGCCCTTCTTTCCCTGCAGGATCGGCGACGTCGCCGGCGGGGAGCGCGAGGGTGAGGGCGAGCGTCGGAAGATGGTGGCTCTCGACGACGATCATGCGCAGCCCGTCGGGGAGCGTCGTCTCGTGAATCGGCGGGAGATGCGTCGGCTCCAGCGGCGCCGGAGCGGGAGGCGAGGTCGGTGCCTGCGCGCCGGCGAGTGACGCCGCGAGCGGGAGCGCGAACGCGAGCAGGCGGATCGGGCGGGCCGTCGTCACTTGGCCTCCGCGGAGTCGATGAAGGTGTAGGAGTTCTCGGGACGGAGGTACGTCGCGGCGACGCGCTTGATGTCGGCCGACGTCACCGCCGCGAAGCGATCGAAGTCGGCGTCGAGACGTCCGGGATCACCGAGGAAGAGGTTGGCGCGCTGGATGGCCTGGGCGAGCGACATCGCGCGCGCGCGCTCGAAGATCGCGTCGGCGAGCCTCTGGTTCTTCGCCTACGTCAGCTCCGCTTCGCTGACGCCGTTGGCGAGCGCCGCGACCTGCTCGTTCAGACGCGCCTCGACGGTATCGATCGCGACGCCCTTGTTGGCGATGGCGAGGAAGACGAAGTTGCCCGGCCCGCGGCGCGGCCCGAAGAGGTTCACGAACGTCTGCGTCGCGAGCGCGACCTTCTGCTGCCGCGCGAGCGCGAGATTGAGCCGCGAGCTGGCGCCCTGTCCCATGATCGTGCCGAGAAGCTCGAGCGCCGGATAGTCCGGGCTGTCGTACGCGGGGATGAGATAGTACTTCATCACCGCGGGGAGGGTGGCCTTGGTGTCCTGGACGCGCTCGCGGCGCGCGCCGGCGTTGAACTTCGCCTCACAGGTGACAGGCGGCGGCGCCTGCGCGCGCGGGATGTCGCCGAAGTACTGCGTGATGAGCTTCTTCGCCTCGGCCGGCCTGAAGTCCCCCGCGACGACGAGGGTCGCGTTGTTCGGCGCGTAGTAGAGATGGAAGAACTGCCTGACGTCCGCGGTCGTCGCCGCGTTCAGGTCGTCCATCGAGCCGATGATCGAGTGCGAGTACGCATAGCAGCTCGCCGAGTCGATCGCCTTGTAGCCCTCCTCGAAGAGGATCTTCGTGTAGGGCTGGTTGTCGACGCGCAGGCGACGCTCCTCCTTCACTGCCTCGCGCTGGTTGTGGAAGTTCTCGTCGTTGATGTCGAGGGAGCGCATGCGGTCGGCCTCGAGCCAGAGGCCGAGGTTGAGCCGGTTCGACGGGAGCGGTTCGAAATAGTTGGTGCGGTCCTCGATCGTGCTCCCGTTGAACCCCGCCGAGCCGGCCGCCTCGAGGAGGCCCATGTGCTGCCCCTTCTTCACGTGCGCCGAGCCCTCGAACATCATGTGCTCGAAGAGGTGGGCGAAGCCGGAGCGTCCGGGGCTCTCGATG
>JABFXM010000370.1 GCA_013361745.1 Gemmatimonadaceae bacterium
GGTGACGACGACGTCGCCGAGCCGCGCCGGCACCTCGCCGACCTCCCAGGGCACGAGGGTGTACGCCGCGGTCTGGTCGACCGCGCCGGCGGCAGCGTTAGGCGTGACGACGCGCGACGCGATCGCCTCCACCTGGGCTCCCGAATCGGGGCCGGTCGGGAAGGCGATCGTCGCGCCTGCGGGCGCACTCACCCGCACGCGCAGCACCACCGAGTCGCCGACGGTGACGCTGTCCGGCGTCGTCGTCGCACCGATGCGAACCCCGGCGAGCGATCCCTGCGCCGCGGCGGCGACGGGCACGCCGAGGCCCGCGGCGACGAGGAGCGGGAGCGCCGCGGCACGAGCGAGCACTCTACCCCGCAACATTGCGCTCACCGGCGCTTCACCCTCGTCGCGCGGTTGCGGAAGAAGCGCAGCAGCGGCTCGACGTAGCCGCTGTCGGTCCGGACGACGACCTCGTCGATCGCCAGCCGCCGCAGCAGGTGGCGTCGCGCCTCACGCTCGGCCTCCGTCGCGCGCGCGAAGCGGGAGCGCACGTCGTCGTCGCTCGTGTCGACGTCGATCGTGGCCCCGGTCTCCGGGTCGACGAAGCGCGCGAGGCCGACGTTCGGCAGCACGCGCTCGCTCGGGTCCTCGACGGTGATCGCGACCACGTCGTGGCGCTGCGCGAGCCGCTTGAGCGGCTTCTCCAGCTCGGCGTCGAGAAAGTCGGAGATGATGAAGATGATCGTGTGCTGGCGGAGCATCCGCTCGAGATACTGCAGCGTGCCGGCGAGATCCGTCCTGCACCCTTTCGGCTCGAAGGCGAGCAGGTCGCGGATCAGGCGCAGTGCGTGGCGGCGTCCCTTCTTCGGCGGGAGCACGTGCTCGACCTGGTCCGTGAAGAGCACCGCGCCGACGCGATCGTTGTTGCGCACCGCCGACATGCCAAGGACGGCGCCGAGCTCCGTCGCGAGCTCGCTCTTGAAGCGGCCCTGGGTGCCGAAGCGCTCGGAACCCGAGAGATCGACGGCGAGCATCACGGTGAGCTCGCGTTCCTCGACGTAGCGCTTGACGAAGGGACGACGCATGCGCGCGGTGACGTTCCAGTCGATCGAGCGCACCTCGTCCCCCGCCTGGTACTCGCGTACCTCGGCGAACTCCATCCCCTGTCCCTTGAAGACGGAGTGGTATTCGCCGGTGAAGAGCGAGTTCACGAGGCCCCGCGTGCGAAGCTCGATGAGCTTCACCTGGCGGAGGATCTCGGGCGGCACACCGGCGGGCTTCGCCGACGTGCCCTTCTCGCGCGCCGCTCTCGCCTCGCGCGACGGAGCGACCGTGGTGCTCACGGGCTCTCGATCTTGTCGAGCACGCGGCGGACGATGTCGTCGCTCGTCGTCTCCTCCGCCTCGGCCTCGTACGTCGTGAGTACGCGGTGCCGGAGCACGTCGGGGGCGATGGACTTCACGTCGTCCGGGGTGACGAACGCGCGGCCGCGGAGGAAGGCGTGCGCGCGCGACGCCTGCGCGAGCGCGATCGTCGCGCGCGGGCTCGCGCCGAACTCGATCAGCGGGACGAGATCCTTCAGCCCCGCCTCGGCGGGGCTGCGTGTCGCATGGACGATGTCGACGATGTAGTCGACGATGCGGTCGTCCATGTACAGCTCCGTGATCCGATGGCGGGCGTCCATGATCGCCTTTTCCTCGTCGCGCGTCGGGTAGCCGACGCGCAGCTTGAGCATGAAGCGGTCGACCTGCGCTTCGGGCAGCGGGTACGTGCCCTCCTGTTCGATCGGGTTCTGCGTCGCGAGCACGAGGAAGGGCTCCTCGAGCTTGTACGTCGTCCCGCCGATCGTGACCTGCTTCTCCTGCATCGCCTCGAGCAGCGCGGCCTGCACCTTCGCCGGCGCGCGGTTGATCTCGTCGGCGAGGATGATGTTGGCGAAGATCGGTCCCTGCTTGACGTTGAAGCGCCCAGTCGACTGGTCGTAGATCTGCGTGCCGACGACGTCCGCCGGGAGCAGATCCGGCGTGAACTGGATGCGCGAGAAGCTCGTGGAGATCGTCTCGGCGAGCGTGCGGACGGTGAGCGTCTTCGCCAGCCCCGGGACGCCCTCGAGGAGGACGTGTCCGCCGGTGAGCAGACTGATGAGCAGTCGCTCGACCATGTACTCCTGACCGACGACGCGCTTCCCGACCTCGCGGAGCACGCTCTGTACGAGCGCGGTATCCGCTCCAGGGGCGACCTGAGTCGACACGATCTCTTCCTCTTGTTTGAAGTGCAGGTTGGTACCCGCGAGGGGGTCTGACCGTTTGCTACGCCCGGGCGATC
>JABFXM010000052.1 GCA_013361745.1 Gemmatimonadaceae bacterium
CCAGGCGCCCGCGCCAACCGTGATCGTCGGGGTGCCGACGCCGGTCGAGGGCTTGAAGTTCAGGTTCGCGATGTTCGACTCGTAGCGGACCGAGTCAGAGAAGAACGCTTCCTCGGCGGTGACGAGGTTGCGGAGGTCCGACTTCATCGCGGCGATGTACGCCTTCTCCTTCGTGTTGGCGAACTTCGGAATCGCGATCGCCGCGAGAATGCCGATGATGACGACCACGATCAGAAGCTCGATCAGCGTGAAGCCCTTGCGGCTGGCATTGCGCATACGTCCCTCCCCGTCCGAATCAGGTTCGCGGCCCACGGTCAGCGACGGCCACGGAGGACCGACGAGCCGGTCGGCCGCGTCTCCCTCACAAGATTGACGGGTCAGCGCTCCGGAGGTACTGCGTCCGTGCGCTAAGAACGCGCTAAGAAGGTGAACAGTCCGCCGCGACAGCGGGGCAGATGAGCGCCCGGCAGCACGCGCGCCGTGCTGGTCGTCAGCGTGTTGACGACCAGCACGGCGCTACGAACGAACCGCTCAGTAGTAGACTACCGCCGCCGACGCGCGACCCTGCGCCTGCCGCTTCGCGCCGCCGAGAACGATGACGTGGCTCTTCCCCGCCGCATCGACGAAGGAGAGTGCAGCCTCGTTGTACAGATCGTAGCCGAGCAGCGTCCCGATCGTGTTCGAGCCGGTCGCCCCGGTCCACGAGCCGATCGTTCCGTCGCTGTTGATCGCCGAATACGTGTTCTCGCTCGAGCCGGCCGAACCGCTGTACACTCCCGACGTGGCGAAGAGGTAGCCGCCTTCGGGGAGCGTGTTGTGCTTGCTTCGCCCCTTGCTCAGCCCCGCGAGCGCGCTCCACGTCGCCGGGAGCGAGCCGTCGCGGAGGTTGATCTTCGCCATCGACACGTTCGCGACCTCCGTGCCGCTCGACGCCGCGCTCACCGGCGTGACCGCTCCGCTGTCTCCGCCCACCATGTAGAGATACGGCCCGAAGTCGAGCAGCGACCCGAAGGCGACCGCGCCCGGAAGCGCGCCAAGGCTCTGCCATGCACCGAGCGTCCCGTCGGCGTTCACCGCCGCGCGGTACACCGCGCTGCTCGGCACGTTGGTACCGCTGGCGCCGCCGGCGAGGTAGAGATAGCCGCGGAACACCACCGCGCTCGCCGCGTGCAGCGCCGCCGGGAGCGCCGTCGTCGTCTGCCAGGCGCCGACGTCGCCGGCCGCCGCCACCTTCGCGACGTATACCGTGCTCACCGTCGTCCCCGCCGAATCCACGCCGCCTAACGCGTAGAGATACGCGGCGGTCGTCGTCGTGTCGAGCGGAGAGTTGTATGCCGTCGCCGCCGCGGTCGCCGCGTAGGCGCGCGCCGCCGGAAGCGGCGCCACCCCTGCGCCGTTCGTCCACGCTCCGAGCGCGCCGTTCGACTGCACCACCGCGCGGAAGACGCTCGTCGTCGCGACGTTCGTCGAATCCGCCGCACCGCCGACGACGAAGACGTAGTTGTTCGGGTACGCCGACGCCGGTGACGGCACGAACACCGCGCCGAGTCCCTGCAGCGCCCGCGGAAGCGCCGTCGTCGGCGTCCACGAGATCGTGCTCGGGCTGAAGGTCGCGCCGGACACGAGGGTGAAGGCGATCCCCGCGCTCGTTCCCGTCGATGTCTGCACGGTGATCTTCGCCCCGCTCGTCACTCCCTGCGGCACCGTCGTCACGACGAAGTCGTTCGTCCAGTCGTTCGTCGAGTCGACGATCGCCGCCTGGATCGGTGTCGTGCTCCCGCTGTTCGTGAACCACACCTTCCCGTGCCGCGCGTCGCCGAGCGCGGTTCCCTCGATCAGCACCGTCATCCCGACGAGCCCCGTCGGCTTCGTCGCGCCGTTGACGCGCCACAGCGCCGGCGCCACGGCCTGGAACGCCGCGGGCAGCGTCGCCGCGCTCGCGCCGCTGACGACCTACACGTCGTACGTCGTCCCGAGCGCGTGGCTGTCCGGCGCGACGGCGTAGAGCGCGCCGTTCTGGAGCTGGACGCTCGACGCCGCGTGCGTGCCGAAGGACACCGTCGCTCCGCTGCCGAAATTGGTGCCCGAGATCTTGACCTGCGTGCCGGCGGTCCCCTGCGCCGGCGAGATGCTGCTCAGCGTGAGCGGCGGCGGTGGGGCGACGGACTTGTCGCTCCCTCCTCCGCAGGCGCCGAGCGCGGCGATCGTGCTCGCCGCAAGGAGACGAAGAGACCGCAGACTGCGCATCGAAATCGACTCTCCACTGGATCGCTGGCGATTCAGCCCGACCGGCCGGAGTGGCGGTCGCTGGCCAGCTGTCCGGGAGACTCGACCGCGTCGAACGCGGCAACGCGGGATCGCGCCCCGAGGCCGCTAAGTTTTCACAAAGCCGCCAGCGCATGGTTCGACCCCTCGCGGCCGGATATTTGCCGCGATCGACGACGCGATGAGCGCACCCTCCACCGAGCGACACGCGTCGCGAGACAGCACCGGCGCCGAGGACTTCACCCTCCTCGACGCCTGGTGGCGCGCGGCCAACTATCTCTGCGTCGGCCAGATCTATCTCTGGGACAACCCGCTGCTGCGCGAGCCGCTCACCCTCGCGCACATCAAGCCGCGGCTGCTCGGCCACTGGGGACCGACGCCGGGACTCACGTTCATCTACGCGCACATGAATCGCGTCATCCGCGCGCGCGACGTGAGCTCGATCTTCATCGCCGGACCCGGACACGGCGGACCGGGCGTCGTCGCGAGCACGTACCTTGAGGGGACGTACAGCGAGGTCTATCCGCAGATCTCTCGCGACGCGGCGGGGCTGAAGAAGCTCTTCCGGCAGTTCTCCTTCCCCGGCGGGATCCCGAGCCACGTCGCGCCGGAGACGCCGGGCTCCATCCACGAGGGCGGTGAGCTCGGCTACTCGCTGCTCCACGCGTACGGCGCCGCCTTCGACAATCCCGATCTCGTCGTCTGCTGCGTCATCGGCGACGGCGAGGCGGAGACGGGCGCGCTCGCCGCGAGCTGGCACTCCAACAAGGTCCTCGTCCCGCGCCGCGACGGCGCTGAGCTGCCGATCCTGCACCTCAACGGCTACAAGATCGCCGGGCCGACGGTGCTCGCCCGCATCCCCGAGGAGGAGCTCGACGCGCTCCTCCGCGGCTACGGCTACGACCCGCGCTACGTGAGAGGCGACGAGCCGATGCCGATGCACGCGCGCATGGCCGAGGTGCTCGACACCGCGCTCGACGACATCCGCGCCATCCAGAACGCGGCGCGCGGCGGCGCGCTGCACGGACGCCCGCGCTGGCCCGTGATCGTCCTCCGCTCGCCGAAGGGATGGACCGGCCCGAAGTACGTCGACGGCAAGCCCGCCGAAGGCTCCTTCCGCTCGCATCAGGTGCCGATCACCGGGTTCGCCGAGCATCCGGAGCACGTGCGGCTGCTCGAGGAATGGATGCGCAGCTATCGCCCCGAGGAGCTCTTCGACGAGCACGGCACGCTGCGCGAGGAGATCGCCGCGCTCGCCCCCGAGAGGGAGCGGCGGATGAGCGCGAACCCCGTCGCCAACGGCGGACTGCTGCTGCGACCCCTCGAGCTCCCCGGCTGGCGCCAGTACGCGGTCGAGGTCCCGTCCCCCGGCGCCGTCAAGGCCGAGGCGACGCGCACGTTAGGCATGATGCTGCGCGACGTGATGAAGCTGAACGAGCAGCACGCCAACTTCCGCCTGATGGGCCCCGACGAGACGAGCTCGAACCGTCTCGACGCGGTGTTCGAGGAGACCGACCGCGTCCTCGAGGCGCGCATCGAGCCCACCGACGACCACGTCTCGCACGACGGGCGCGTGATGGAGGTGCTGAGCGAGCATCTCTGCCAGGGATGGCTCGAGGGCTACCTGCTCACGGGACGCCACGGACTCTTCTCCTGCTACGAGGGGTTCATCCACATCGTCGACTCGATGTTCAACCAGCACGCGAAGTGGCTGAAGACCTCGCGCGCGATTCCGTGGCGCCGGCCGATCGCGTCGCTGAACTATCTCCTCACCTCGCACGTCTGGCGGCAGGACCACAACGGCTTCAGCCACCAGGATCCCGGCTTCATCGACCACGTCGTCAACAAGAAGGCCGACGTCGTGCGCGTCTATCTCCCGCCCGACGCGAACACCCTGCTCTCCGTCGCGAACCACTGCCTCCGCAGCCGCGACTACGTGAACGTCATCGTCGCCGGCAAGCAGCCCTCGCTGCAGTGGCTCGACGCCACCGCCGCGATGCTCCACTGCGAGGCGGGACTCGGCGTCTGGGAGTGGGCGAGCACGGACGGCGGTCGCGAACCGGACGTCGTGCTCGGCTGCGCCGGCGACGTGCCGACGATGGAGACCCTCGCCGCGGCGTCGATCCTTCGCGAGCGGCTCCCCTCCCTGCGCGCCCGCGTCGTCAACGTCGTCGACCTCATGACGCTGCAGCCCGAGGCCGAGCATCCGCACGGGCTGAGCGACGACGCCTTCGACGCACTCTTCACCGCCGACAGGCCGATCGTCTTCGCTTTCCACGGCTACCCGTGGCTCATCCACCGTCTCACCTACAGGCGGCGCGGCCACGGGAACCTCCACGTGCGCGGCTACAAGGAGGAGGGCACGACGACGACGCCCTTCGACATGACCGTGCTCAACGACGTCGATCGCTTCGATCTCGTCCTCGACGTGATCGCGCGCGTCCCCGGGCTCGCCGACGATCCCGCGGGCAAGCGCGTCGCCGAATGGTGCACCGCGAAGCTGGCCGAGCACGAGCGATACATCCGCCAGCACGGCGACGACATGCCCGAAGTCCGCGACTGGCGCTGGCCCGGGCCGGCGGTCAGCCGATAGCGGCCGATCCCTGACTCCCGACCCCTGACCCCTGACCCCTGACCCCTGACCCCTGCGTCAGCGCTAGTGCGCGCCCTTCGTCGTGATCTTGATGACGCCGTTGCGGCCCCGCATCCCGTAGATCGCGATGTCGGCGGGATCCTTCAGCACCTCGATCTTCTGGATGTCGTGCGGGTTCATGGCGATGAAGCCGTTGCTGCCGTCCGGGAGGGGTGACCCGTCGACGATGTAGAGCGGCGTGTCGGACCCATAGAAGGTGCTCCCGCCGCCGCGCATCATCAGGACCTGCACACCGCCGTTAGGCAGCGACTTGATAATCACGCCGGGAAAGCGCGCCAGCGCCGCCTCGAGCGTTCCCGCGCTGTCCACCACGCCGCTCGGCGCGGGGGGACGCCGTCCGCCCGACGCGCAGGCCGACACCGTCACGAGCGAGGCGATCGTCGCGAGCGCGAGGCCGCCGGGAACGATGCGATTGGTCGACATGGTTCCTCCGAATGCTTGATGCGTCAGGGCTGACGCTCGCCTCCGTCGGCCCACCCGCCGGGCACGAGCGTCGCCGCTTCTTCCGGTCCCCACGTCTCCGGCTGGTACACCATCGGCGAACCCACGTTCAGCACGGGATCGACGATCCGCCACGCCTCCTCCACGTAGTCCTGGCGCGCGAAGCGAAATGTCTCCCCGCGCATCGCGTCGCTCAGCAGCTCGGCGTACGGGTCGGGCTCCGCTCCGTCGTGCTCGGGGCTCGCCATCAGCTCGAGCGGATGTCCTTCCTCGCGCCCGATCTCGCGCACCGTCGCGCCGAGCCCGATCTGGAACTCCGGACCGAGTTGGAAGCGCAGGTGGTTCGAGACGAGCGGGACGCCGGCGATCGGCGGCGGGCGGCGCAGCTTGACGATCACCTCCGTCCGGGCGACGGGCATCCGCTTCCCCGCGCGGATGTAGAACGGCACCCCCGACCAGCGCCACGACTCCACGCCCAGCTCGAGCGCGACGAAGGTCTCCGTCGTCGAGCCGGGCTTGACGCCCTTCTCGTCGAGGTAGCCGCGGAACTGCCCGCGCACGACGCGGTCGGGGGAGAGCGGCCGGATCGCCTTCAGCACGCGCACCTTCTCGTCGCGCAGCGTCTCCGTGTCGTGGCTCCGCGGCGGCGGCTCCATCGCGACGTTCGAGAGCACCTGCAGCAGATGGTTCTGCACGACGTCGCGGATCGCGCCGGTCGCGTCGTAGAACGCGCCGCGACCCTCGATGCCCAACGTCTCGGCCATCGTGATCTGCACGTTCTCGACGTACTGGCTGTTCCAGATCGGCTCGAGGAAGGTGTTCGCGAAGCGGAAGAAGACGAGGTTCTGCACCGCTTCCTTCCCGAGGTAGTGGTCGATCCGGAAGATCGACCGCTCGTCGAAGCAGCGGTGGAGGATGTCGTTCAGCCGGCGCGCCGACTCGAGGTCGGTGCCGAAGGGCTTCTCGAGGACGAGCCGCGCCCCGCGCCCGTGTCCGCCGCGGCTGAGCTGTTCGACGACGGTCTCGAACGCCTCCTGCGGGATCGCCATGTAGTGCAGCGGGTGCCTGGCGCCGCCTAACGCGCGATCGATCTCGTAGAAGGTCCGCGGATCGGTGTACGGCCCGTGGACGTAGCGCAGCATCGAGAGCAGTTTGGGGAACGCCTCCGGGTCGAGCCCGCCCCCGTGCTGGGCGATGCTCTCCTTCGCCCGCTCCTTGAGCTGGTCGAGCGTCCACTCGCTCCGCGCGACGCCGACGACGGGACCGTCGAGCACCCCCGCCTTCACCATCCGCTGGAAGGCGGGGAAGATCTTCTTGAAGGCGAGGTCCCCGGTCGCGCCGTAGAAGACGAGACCCTCGGAGCGCGCGTTGTCCATGCTGTTCTCCAATGCCGGTGCGTCGAAGCTGCCGCTCCGCCCTGAAACGGCAAGGGACCGGCCGCGGCGGAGATTCCCGAGCGGCCGGCCGCGCTTCCGCGGAGTAGCTTTCCGCGCATGCGAACGCCGATCGTTCTCCTGGCCGCGTGCGCGGCCGCATGCTCGCCGTCGACCTCGACCCCTCACGGGGCCGAGCCTCCCGCTCCTTCCGTGTCCGTCCCCGAGCCCGCCCGCCACGGACACGCCACCGTGGACCTCACCGGCAGCTGGACGACCGGCAGCGTGGGAGAGCCCGCGGCGCCGCGGATCGTCGCCAGCCCACAGTGCAACTACTCCCCGTCCGAGTGGATCATCGAGCAGAGCGGCGACAGCGTGCACACGTGGATCTTCCCCGACAGCCACGACCAGGGAATCGCGACGCCGCCAGCGCCGAGGATCGCCGCCGACGGGTGGGTCTCGGGAGTGGATGTCGTCATCGGCCCGCCAAGCGCGCGCTACGTGCTCCGCTACGACTCGACCACCGGCCACCTCCGCGGCACCCTGAACGGCGCGCCCTTCTGGGCGGTGCGGTTCGAGATCGTGCGGCCGGAAGGGTGCATACCGCCGCCGTGAGGAGAAGGGGAGTGAGGAGAGTGAGGAGAGTGAGGAGAGTAAGGGACTGCCATCTGGCCGTTCCTTACTCCCCTTACTCTCCTCACTCCCCTTACTCTCCTACCCCCAGACTGACGCCTTCTTTGCCCACGGCGTTCCCTGATATCGCTCCTTGAACGCCTGCGCCGTCGCGCCTAACGATGCGGGGTCGTGCGTCCCCTTGTACGGCGCGACGCCCGCCCAGTAGAGCGCCTCGGGCGCCGCGTCGCTGTCCGGGAACTCGTCCACGATCTGACGGAAGCGCCGCTCGGCCTCGTCCCACTTCTCCTCGGCGAACGCGATCTGCGCCCGGCCGAGCATGAGCTGCGGGAGGAAGTCGTCGAGGGGAAGGAACCCCTCGATGCGATGACGCTCCACTCCCTGCGAGTCGAGCTCGAGGATCGTCGGCGTCCACTGCGCGCCGTACTGCTCCCCGAACTTCTGGAAGAGCGCCGAATCGTCTCGTACGTGCACGCGCGTGGGAAGGAAGTTCTCCTCGACGAACTTCACGACGCGCGGGTCCGGCCACACCTCGGCATCCAGCCGAGCACAGCCACCTCACATCGGCGCCGCGCTGAAGTCGAGGAGGATGGGCTTGTTCTGACGCTTCGCATCCGCGAACGCGGCGTCGACGTCGTGGCGGAACTGGATTGCCATGCGGATTCTCCCGGCTGGTGATGGACGCATGCGAACGCAACTCGCAGTCCATCGGCGCGGTGATACCCGGCCGGCCGGCGATCATGCTGAGCCGCTCGCGCGGCGCAGGGGTGACGCGAACGATCGCGGGTGGGTTCCCGTAGATGGGGCAGGTGCGGCGAGCGTGTGCGCGCCGGCTGATGCCACCTTGGGGGGAGGATACGCTCATGCTCACGCGTCTCACGCTCGCCGCCGCTCTCGCTTCGCTTCAGCTTCCGACATCGCTGCTCGCGCAGAGGGCAGCCGCCGCGACCGCGACGCAGTCGTCCGCCGTCTGCGACGGCTCCGAGATCCGGCGCATCGAGCGCTGGCGCGACGTCGGCGGCACTCTCTTCGTCGGCACGGCGCTCGTCGACCTCGCCGCGGTGCTGAGCGTTCCCAGGGACCCGAGCGGCGCGCAGGTGATGCCCCGGCGCGTGCGCTTCGTCCTCGGCACCGCGCCCGTCGCGCTCGCCGGCTACCTCATCGCCGTCAACGCCTACCCGCACGCGGGATTCTGGCGTCGCACCCTCTCGCGCCTGAAGGTCGGCGAGACGACGAGCGCCGACGTCCGCACCTGCCTGCACCGCCCCGCCGTCGCGACGACGACCGGCACCGATGCCTGGTGGACGTACCTCACCTCTCGCCCGCGGCCCCTCGGCGGAGGCGTCCTGAGCGCGGTACGCCTCAGCTTCCATGACGGCGTGCTCGCCGAGGTAAGGCAGACGGAGGTCACCCACCAGGCTGCCGGCCACGGCGCTACGACACCCGCGACCACCGAGGTCGCCGAGCGCCATCACGAGCTCTGCATACCCCCGGCCCCCGT
>JABFXM010000456.1 GCA_013361745.1 Gemmatimonadaceae bacterium
GCGCGCGTCGCGGAAACCTCGTGCGCTTCACGGTGCGAATCGCGACGACGGGGCGCGCGCTCACCCCCCTCGCGCGCGAGGAGATCTTCACCCCGGAATTCCTGGCATTCCTCGCGGCGGCGAAGAAGGCGCAGGGAGACACCGCGGCGCGCGCCCGCTGGCTCGAGCGACAGACGCGCGGCGTCGAGCTGCTCGTGTCGCGCGAGAAGCTGATGGCCGGCCTGCCGAACTACGCGACGTACTTCGGGCGCGACATGCTCGTCACCGCGCTGATGATGCGCTCGATCTGGCGCGACCAGATGTCCGAGTTCGCGATCGCGGCGGCGCTGCGCAAGCTCGGACCCGCGGGCGACGTCAGCCACGAGGAGGCGTTAGGCGGCCAGGCGGTGCGCGAAGGCGCGCGCGATTACGCGACGCTCGTCGGCACGGCGCTGCGCGCGGCGCGCGAGGGACGGCGCGCCGCGGCGGACAGCCTCCTCGCGGGCGCGCGCACTGTGCTCGGCGACCTGCGGCGGACGCGCGAGAACTACCACATGATCGACGACGAGCTCCAGCTCGCGGTGCTCGCCGGCCGCTGGCTCGGCGACTCCACGGTGAGCGCGGAGCGGAAGCGCGCCTTCCTCCTCGACTCCGCCGACGGACGGGGCACGCGCGCCGAGCGGCTGCTGCGCGAGCTCGCGCTCGTCTCGCGCATGACGGGCGCGTACGCGAGCGACCCGGCGGTGCAGAACCTCGTCTCCTTCGCCCCGCGCGACTCGACGCACTGGTCGTCGGCGAGCTGGCGCGACAGTGGAGCCGGATACGCGAACGGTCGCTGGGCGATGGACGTCAACGCGATCTGGGCACCGCACGCGCTCGAGGCGATGGGGCAGGTCCTCCAGTCGATGCGCCGGCTGCGCATCTCGACCGATTCCATCGCGCGCGCCCATCCCGACGTGATGGCCGGCTCGCCGCTCGAGCAGTGGTCGCGCGACACCCTCGCCCTTCGCCGCGCGACCGACATCTGGTGGGGCGCCGAGCGGCACTTCGTCGTGGAGCTCGATGCGGCAACCGTGCACGAACGCGTCGCCGCGCGGATCGCCGCGATGTCGGCCGCGGAGCGCGACTACTGGAAAGCGCTGCTCGAGCGCACGGGCGCGGACCGCGATTCGCTCACCTTCCTCGCGCTCGCGCTCGACGGCGCGGGCCGGCCGATCGGCGTCGCGAACAGCGACGTGGCGACCCGCCTTTTTCTCGGCGACGGCGAGCGCGGAGCGGAGCAGGCCGACGCCGGCGCGCGCGCGCTGCGCGACGTCCGCCTGTTCACGCGCGCGTACCCCGTGGGACTGCTCATCGCCGGTGTCGGACCCGTGGTCGCGAACGACGCGTATGCCTCGCCATCGGTCTGGCGCGACTTCGAGCGCGACAGCTACCACGGCCCGAAGGTCGTGTGGGGACGCGAGGTGAATCTGTTCCTCCTCGGCGTCGCGAACCGGATCGCGGCGAACGATGCGCGCCCCTCCGATGTGCCCGAGCTTCGCACGGCGTTCCAGCAGGTGCTCGGCGCGGTGGAGGCGTCGGGCTTCCACAGCGAGCTGTGGAGCTACGAGGTCCGCGACGGACGCGTCGTGCCGGCGCGTTATGGCATCGCGTCGGACGTCCAGCTCTGGAGCACGACCGATCTCGCGGTGCAGTACATGCGCGCGCGAATCGCGCGCTAGGCCGCGTTGCGCCTCGCCGGGCGCCCGGCGAGCATTCGTCATGTCAGAACTCGCCACACTGCTGCGGGCGATCGAGTTCGCGGCGCGGAAGCACCGTGAGCAGCGCCGGAAGGGACGCGGAAGCGTCCCCTACATCAACCATCCCGTCGCCGTCGCCGAGGTGATCGCGCGCGTCGGGCGCGTCACCGACCTCGTCGTCCTCACCGCGGCGGTGCTGCACGACACCGTGGAAGACACCGCGACCACGCCGGAGGAGATCGAGCGGGAGTTCGGCGCCGAAGTGCGGGAGGTCGTCGCCGAGGTGACCGACGACAAGCGCCTGCCGAAGGAGGAGCGGAAGCGGCTGCAGGTCGTGAACGCGCCGCGCGCCTCACGTCGGGCGAAGATCGTGAAGCTCGGCGACAAGATCATGAACGTCGTCGACATCACGAACGACCCGCCCCCGGACTGGCCGGTCGCGCGCCGGCGCGAGTACTTCGAGTGGGCGAAGCAGGTCGTCGACGGCTGCCGCGGCGCGAACGCCGCCCTGGAGCGGCACTTCGACAAGGCCGTCGCGCAGGGACTGGCCGTGGTCAGGGGTGAGGAGAGCAAGGAGAGTAAGGGGAG
>JABFXM010000255.1 GCA_013361745.1 Gemmatimonadaceae bacterium
CGGCGCTCGCGTCGCGGCGCGTCTCGCTCGCGGCGGCCGCGTACTCCCACTCGTCCACCGTCGGCAGGCGCTTGCCGCGCCAGGCGCAGTACGCGCCCGCGGCGAACCAGGATACCTCGGTCACCGGGCGGCGCAGCTCCGCTCCGTCGCCGGCGTCGAGCGCCGAGCGCCAGGTCGCGAGGTAGCCCGGCTCGCCGAACACCGGACGGATCGCGTCGCGCCGCCACGCGGGGTTCGCCGTGATGAACTCGAGGTATTCGCCGCGGGTGACCGGCGTCCGGTCGAGCCGGAACGCCGCCACCGCGACGCGCTCTCCGCCGGCGCGCCCGTAGAGCGGGCGATAGCTGCCGGCGGGGAGCGAGGCCATGGCCGCCGTGGCCCGCGCTCCGTGCCGCGGGACGGCGAAGGCCGTCGACGGCATCGCGAAGAGCAGGGCGAGAGCGAGAGCGGCGCGGCGCATGGCGGTGAGCATCGGAGCGTTACTCGCCCTTCATGCCGGGGACGCCGGTCTTCACCGAGGCGAAGACCTTCGGGTTGTCCTCACCCGAGACGTGGATCATGCCTAACGTTCCCTTGTTGAAGGCGCGGAAGATCGCGTGGTCGACGAGGATCAGGTCGCCCGGCTTCTCGACGCCGAACTCGACGATCGCGGAGCCGCCGGCGGGGACGAGCGTGGTGCCGACGTTGTGCTGCGTCGCAACGCTGCCCCCTTCCTGGTACACGTTGTCGAAGATCTCGCCGATCACATGAAAGCTGCTCACCAGGTTCGGGCCCGCGTCGCCGAAGAAGATGCGCACGCGCTCGCCGACGTTCGCCTGGAGCGCATGGTCGCCGGTGAGCGCACCGACGGCGCCGTTGAAGACGACGTAGGTCGGCTTCTCGTCGATTCCCTTGTCCATGTCGAAGGCCTGGAGGCCGTGCTCGCCGTACTTGCCCTTCGTGTAGAACTCCGACTGCATGACGTAGAACTCGCGGTCGACCTTCGGCAGACCGCCCTTTGGCTCGACGAGGATCATCCCGTACATGCCGTTCGCCATGTGCATCGGGACCGGCGACGTCGCGCAGTGATAGACGTAGAGGCCGGGGTTGAGCGCGGTGAAGGTGAACACCGACTCGTGGCCGGGAAGCGTGAGCGAGGACTTCGCGCCGCCGCCGGGACCGGTGACCGCGTGCAGGTCGATGTTGTGCGGCATCGTGCTGTTCGCGGCGTTCTTCAGGTGCAGCTCGACGAGGTCGCCCTCGCGGACGCGGATGAAGGTACCGGGAACCTGCCCGCCGAAGGTCCACATCGTGTACTCGACGCTGTCGGCGAGGCGCATCGTCTTCTCGACGACCTCGAGGTTCACGATGACCTTGGTGGCGTAGTCGCGCGTGATGGGCGCGGGGACGGCCGGCGGCGCGACGAGCTTCGCGACCTCCTCGCCGCGGATCTCGTCGGTGACCTTGCGGATCGGGACCTCGCTCCGCGACTCGGCGGCGCTGGCGTTGCGGCCGCAGCCGGCGATGGTCGCGCTGGCGAGGAGGGCGCCCGCGGCGAGGAGCGCGGTGGTGGCGATGCGCAGCGGGGTGCGGCGCGTGGCGTTCTGGAGACGGATGGTCGGCATGGTATCGGTTCTCGGCGAAGGAGGCGGCTCAGACGGCCGCGCGGGCCGGGAGTGCGGCGTGAGGTGCTACGGGCGCCGTCGCGGAGGTGCGGCCGGCGAGGAGATCGGCGACGGTCGTCGTCGCCAGCGGAGCACGACGCTCCGCGGTGACGCGGGTCCAGGTGCTGTGCGCCGGGCAGGGCCGCCGCGGATCGCAGGGCACGTTGCCGAGCATGCAGCGGGTGTGCGGCCGCTGCTCGTCGAAGAGATCGACGATGCGGGCGAGCGGGAGCTCGGTCGGCGGAACGGTCAGGGCGAAGCCGCCCGCGGGTCCGCGGGCGCTGCTGACGATGCCGGCCTTGGCGAGCGCGTTGAGGGTCTTCGCCATGTAGTTGCGTGGCGCGCCCGTTGCACCGGCGATCTCGTCGGCACGCATCGGCCGCGTCGCGCCGTCGCGTGCGAGCACGAGGATCGCGCGGAGTGCGTAGTCGGCGGTGGCGGAGATGGTCATGGGAGCGCGAGTGCGATAGTCGAGTTTCTCATCTGGATATGAGAATCGCCTTTTTGCTCGCCCCAGCCCGTCGGCGGGGTTCCTGAACTTTCCCCGGAAACTCCCGACGGCCACCGTAGGGGAAGTCCCGATGTGCGCCATGTCACCTGCATGCAAGGTCGGGGGACTAGCGTTCTCCGTCCTCTTTCTCGCCGATGCCGACTCCGTCC
>JABFXM010000615.1 GCA_013361745.1 Gemmatimonadaceae bacterium
GTGCTGGAGCGTCGCGACTCCGAGCTCGCGCACCTCGACGAGATCGTGGCGGCGATCGGCGACGACGCGGGTGAGCTCGTCCGCCATCACGGCGACTACCACCTCGGCCAGGTGCTGCGCACCTCCGCGGGCGACTTCCAGATCATCGACTTCGAGGGCGAGCCGGCGCGTCCGCTCGCCGAGCGTCGCGAGCGGAACAGCGCGCTGCGCGACGTGGCGGGGATGCTGCGGTCGTTCGCGTACGCGGCGGCAACGCTGGCCGCCGAGCAACGGGGGAAGCAGGCGGCGCAGGCGCTGGAGCAGCGCGCGGCGGAGTGGGAGCGCGGCGCACGCGGCGCCTTCCTGCGCGGCTACCTGAGTGGAGGCAACGCGGCCTTCCTTCCCGACCAGCGTCAGCACGTGGACGCGCTGCTCGAGCTCTTCGAGACGGAGAAGGTCTACTACGAGATGTCGTACGAGCTGAACAACCGTCCGGAGTGGGTGTGGATCCCGCTCAATGGCGCGCTGGCGCTGCGTTCGACGCCGGCGGGTCGCGCGTGAGCGGGGCATGGTCACTCGAGCGCGGCGCATGCGTCAACCGCGCCGGCACGCGCTTCAGCGTGTGGGCGCCGAAGGCGAAGCGGGTCGAGGTGGTGATAGAGGGTGAGGACACGCGGAGCGTCGTGCTCGAGGCCCGCGAGGGAGGTGCGTTCGAGGGGCGCGTGCCGGGCGTCGGCGCTGGCACTGATTATCGCTTCCGCCTCGATGGCGGCGAGCCGCGTCCGGATCCGGTGAGCCGCTGGCAGCCGGAGGGAGTGCACGGCCCGTCGCGCGTCGTCGATCCGGCGGCGTTCCGCTGGAGCGACGCGGGGTGGCGCGGGCTCGCGATGGCCGACTACGTCATCTACGAGCTGCACGTCGGCACCTTCACGGCAGAAGGGACATTCGACGCCGCGATCGCGCGGCTCGGCGAGCTGAAGGCGTCAGGCGTGACGGCGATCGAGATCATGCCGGTAGCTGAGTTTCCCGGCGCGCGGAACTGGGGCTACGACGGCGTCTCGCTCTACGCGCCGCACAGCGCCTACGGGGGGCCTGAGGGACTGCGGCGACTGGTGGACGCGGCGCACGGTGCCGGACTCGCGGTGGTGCTCGACGTCGTCTACAACCACGTGGGGCCGGAGGGGAACTACCTCCCGCTCTACGGGCCGTACTTCACCGAGACGTACAAGACGCCGTGGGGACCGGCGGTGAACTACGACGGCGCGGACAGCCCCGAGGTTCGGCGCTTCGTGATCGAGAACGCGCTCTACTGGGTGACCGAGTATCACGTGGACGCGCTGCGACTCGACGCGATCCACGGGATCTACGACTTCGGGGCGAAGCACGTGCTCGCGGAGCTCGTCGAGCGGGTGCATGCGCAGGGCGAGGCGTTAGGCAGGAACGTCGTCGTGATCGCCGAGAGCGATCTCAACGATCCGAAGGTCGTACGGCCGCCCGAGGTCGGCGGCTATGGCTTCGACGCGCAGTGGAGCGACGACTTCCATCACGCGGTGCACGCGCTGCTGACGGAGGAGGACAAGGGCTACTACGCCGACTTCGGCGGCGTCGAGCCGCTGGCGACCGCGATCGCCGAGCGCTTTCACTACGCGGGGCGGTACTCGCGGCATCGGCGGCGTCATCACGGCGCGCCCTCGCACGACGTGAGCGGCGACCACTTCGTGATCGCGATCCAGAATCACGATCAGGTCGGAAACCGCGCGGCCGGCGAGCGGCTGTCGGCGCTGGTGTCGTTCCCGCGGCAGAAGCTCGCCGCGGCGCTGCTGCTGCTGTCGCCGTATATCCCGTTGATCTTCATGGGCGAGGAGTACGGCGAGACGAATCCCTTCCAGTACTTCGTGAGCCACGGCGACGCCCAGCTCGTCGAGTCGGTGCGCGCGGGACGAAAGAAGGAATTCGAGGCGTTCGGCTGGGGGGACGAGGTGCCGGACCCGCAGAGCGAGGAGACCTTCCAGCGCTCGAAGCTGGACTGGACGTCGCGCGAGCGGTCGCCGCACCGCGAGCTGCGGGCGCTGTATCGCGATCTGCTCGCGCTGCGGAGGCGCGAGCCGGCGCTGCGGCCGGGAGGTCCGGCGCCGGTGGTCGCGTTCGATGCGGAGAGGGGATGGATGGCTGTGGAGTTGTCAGTTGCCAGTCGTCAGTCGCCGGCAACGGCGGCGAAAGCGGTTACCGACAACCGACAACCGGCAACTGGCAACCTCCTCGCCCTCTACAACCTGAGCGATCGCGAGCAAGGAATCCCGATCCCCAGCGGCGGCCTCGTGACCGCGCTCCTCTCCACCACCGACACGCCTTACCAGCCGCCGGGCGCGGCTTCGACACAACGACGCCACGACGCCGCGGGCGACGTGGTCACTCTTCCTCCATACGCGGCGGTCGTCTTCCGCCGGGAGCAACGTTAGGCATGCGAGTCTGGCCCGGGCAGCCCTATCCACTCGGCGCGACATGGGACGGCGAAGGGGTGAACTTCGCCCTCTTCTCCGAGAACGCGACGGCGGTCGAGCTCTGCCTCTTCCACAGGAACGAGGACGGCGAGGAGTTCGCGAAGATCCCGATGCGCGAGCGCACCGACCAGGTGTGGCACTGCTACCTCCCCGACGTGCGGCCGGCGCAGCTCTACGGCTACCGCGTCCACGGACCGTACAAGCCGGAGGAGGGACACCGCTTCAACCCCGGCAAGCTCCTCATCGACCCGTACGCGAAGGCGATCAGCGGGACCATCAAGTGGAGCAATTCGCTCTTCGCGTACAAGCTCGGCTCGGGGAAGGAGGATCTCGAGCCCGACTTCGCGAACAGCGCCGCCGGCGTCCCGAAGAGCGTCGTCGTCGACTCGGCGTTCACGTGGGGGAACGACCGCGCGCCGCGCACGCCGTGGAACCGCACGGTGATCTACGAGGCGCACGTGAAGGGGATGACCATGCGCCACCCCGATGTCCCCGAGGACATTCGCGGGACGTACCTCGGGCTCGTCGCCGACCCGATCATCGAGCACCTCCTGTCGTTGGGCGTCACCGCGCTCGAGCTGCTCCCGGTGCACCACTTCGTCACCGACCGCCATCTCGCCGACAAGGGGCTCACCAACTACTGGGGCTACAACTCCATCGGCTACTTCGCGCCGGACGTGCGCTACGCGCGCGGCGGGCTGATGCACCAGGTCTACGAGTTCAAGTCGATGGTGAAGAAGCTGCACAGCGCCGGGATCGAGGTGATCCTCGACGTCGTGTACAACCACACCGGCGAGGGGAACCACATGGGGCCCACGGTCTCGCTGCGCGGCATCGACAACAAGGCGTACTACCGGCTCGAGCCCGACAATCCGCGCTTCTACACCGACTTCACCGGCACGGGGAACAGCCTCAACATGCTGCACCCGCGGACCATCCAGCTCATCATGGACAGTCTGCGCTACTGGGTGACGGAGATGCACGTCGACGGCTTCCGCTTCGACCTCGCCCCCGTGCTCGCGCGCGAGCTCTTCGAGGTGAACCGGCTCGGCACCTTCTTCGACATCATGCAGCAGGATCCCGTTCTCTCGCAGGTGAAGCTCATCGCCGAGCCGTGGGACGTCGGGCCGGGCGGGTACCAGGTCGGCAACTTCCCCATCGGCTGGGCGGAGTGGAACGGGAAGTACCGCGATTCGATCCGCCACGTCTGGAAGGGCGACGCCGGACACGTCGCCGAGCTGGCGACGCGCCTTTCCGGGAGCAGCGACCTCTATCAGTGGACGCAGCGCGGCGCGTACGCGGGGGTCAACTTCGTCACCGCGCACGACGGCTACACGATGTGGGACCTCGTGAGCTACGAGCAGAAGCACAACGAGGCGAACGGGGAGAACAACCAGGACGGCCACAACGACAACATCAGCCGCAACTGGGGCGTCGAGGGGCCGACCGACGACGCGAAGATCCTCGAGATGCGCTTCCGCGCGATGCGGAACTTCATCTCGACCCTCGCCTTCTCGCAGGGCGTGCCGATGATCTCGCACGGCGACGAGATCGCGCGCTCGCAGAAGGGGAACAACAACGCGTACGCGCAGGACAACGAGCTCACCTGGATGGACTGGGCGCTCGACGACCGGCGGCGCGCGCTGCTCGACTTCACCCGCGCCGCCTTCGCGCTGCGTCTCGCCAACCCGGTGCTCCGGCGCCGGCACTTCTTCAACGCGCAGGGCACCGGCGACGGGACGAAGGAGCTCATCTGGCTCGACACGACGGGTAAGGAGATGACGGACGAGGAATGGCATGACCCGAACGCGCACGCGCTCGGAATGCTCATCCACGGCGACGCCACCGACGAGCACGACGATCGCGGGCGGCCGATCAGGGGGGACACCCTGCTCCTCCTCATGAACCCCGGCGAGGGCGAATGCCAGTTCACCATCCCGAGCCCCGGCGGCCCGGGGGTGTGGGCGACGCTCGTCGACACGGCGCGGCCGCACTCGAAGGCGGTGAAGGACCACACGGTCACGCTCGCGCCATACTCACTCGTCCTGCTGCGCTTCGGCACCGAACGTCGCATCGCGACCGATGTCGAGCCACTGCACCAGAAGGCGGAGGCAGTCCAATGACCGACACGACCACCATGCCCGACGCGGGCCGCCAGGCGGCGCGCCCCGCCACTCCGCCGGCGCCTCCCGCGCCGCACCCCTCCGACGTCGCGCGCCTGCTCGCCGGCGTGCACGACTCCCCGCACAGCGTGCTCGGCGCGCATCCGGTGACTTCGGGCGGGGAGCCCGGCGTCGTCGTCCGCGCATACCACCCGAACGCCACCGGCGTCGAGGTCGTCCTCGACGGTGGAAAGACGGCGACGATGCAACGCGTCGAGGGAGGGCTCTTCGCCGTCTTCCTGCCTGACGCTCGGCTCCCGCTGCGTTATGTGCTGCGCTTCCAGTTCGCCGGCGGGGCGACCTGGGAGCACGATGACCCGTATCGCTTCCTGCCGACGATCGGCGACATCGACCTCCATCTCTTCAACGAAGGGACGCACCACCGGCTCTGGGACATGCTCGGCGCGCACCCGCGGACGATGGACGGGGTGTCGGGAGTGGCGTTCGCCGTCTGGGCGCCCAACGCGAAGCGCGTGAGCGTGGTCGGCGAGTTCTGCGGCTGGGACGGCCGCATCTTCCCGATGCGCCAGCTCGGATCGTCCGGCGTCTTCGAGCTGTTCGTCCCCGGGCTGGCCGAGGGAACGCTCTACAAGTTCGAGCTCCTCACACGCGAGGGCACGCCGCGGCTGAAGACCGATCCCTTCGCCTTCAAGACCGAGCAGGCGCCGCAAACGGCGTCGATCGTCGTCGATCTCGACCGGTACAAGTGGAGCGACACCGAGTGGATGTGGAAGCGGCGCAACGCCGATTTGGCGCGCCAGCCGATGCTCATCTACGAGGTGCACCTCGGCTCGTGGGCGCGCGTCCCCGAGGACAACAACCGCTCGCTGAGCTACCGCGAGATCGCGCCGCGGCTCGTCGAGCACGTGAAGTCGCTCGGCTTCACGCACATCGAGCTGCTCCCGATCATGGAGCACCCGTTCACCGGATCGTGGGGCTATCAGGTCACCGGCTACTACGCGCCGACCTCGCGCTTCGGCTCCCCCGACGACTTCAAGTACCTCGTGGACATGTGCCACCAGGCGGGGATCGGCGTCATCCTCGACTGGGTGCCGGCGCACTTCCCGAAGGACGACTGGGCGCTGCGACGGTTCGACGGCACCGCGCTCTACGAGCATCAGGACCCACGGCTCGGCGAGCACCCCGACTGGGGGACGCTGATCTTCAACTACGGACGCAACGAGGTCCGCAACTTCCTCGTCGCGAACGCGCTCTACTGGCTCGACGAGTTCCACGCCGACGGACTGCGTGTCGACGCGGTCGCGTCGATGCTCTACCTCGACTACAGCCGCCAGCCAGGCGAGTGGCTGCGCAACCGGTACGGCGGCCGCGAGAACCTCGAGGCGATCGAGTTCCTCCGCCAGATGAACGAGACGGTGCGCAGCGAGCAGCCGGGATGCGTGACCATCGCCGAGGAGTCCACGGCGTGGCCGGACGTGACGAAGCCCGCGTCGCAGGGAGGGCTCGGCTTCTCCTTCAAGTGGAACATGGGGTGGATGCACGACACCCTGAAGTACTTCCAGGAGGATCCGCTCTACCGGCGCTGGCATCAGGACACGCTGACCTTCGCGATGATGTACGAGTACAGCGAGCGTTTCATCATGCCGCTGTCGCACGACGAGGTCGTCCACCTCAAGAAGTCGCTGCTCGAGAAGATGCCCGGCGACGAATGGCAGAAGTTCGCGAACCTGCGCGCCCTGCTCGCCTACCAGATCACGCGCCCCGGGAAGAGCCTTCTCTTCATGGGCACCGAGATCGCGCAGACGACCGAGTGGAACCACGACTCGAGCATCGACTGGCACCTGCTGGAGCAGCCGAAGCATCGCGGCGTGATGGCGTTCCTCGGCGCGCTCGGCCGCGTCTATCGCGAGCGGCCGGCGCTCTGGCGGCGCGACCACGAGCACGAGGGCTTCTCCTGGATCGACGTCGCCGACCGCGACAACTCGGTGCTCTCGTACGTGCGGCGCGACGGGAGCGATCACGTCGTCGTCGTGCTGAACCTGACGCCGATCCCGCGCGAGGACTACCTCATCGGCGCGCCGGCGGCGGGGACGTACGTGCAGCTGCTCTCGAGCGACGACGCGGCCTTCGGCGGCAGCGGCTACCGCACGAAGGACCGGATCGAGACCGAGGCGACGCCGATGCACGGCTTCCAGCAGGCGATGCGGCTCGTCCTCCCGCCGTTAGGCGTGCTCGTGCTCGCCCCGGCCTGACGAGCCGACGGATGCCATCGACCACCGCGGGGACGGAAGTGTCCGCGCTGCGCACGCTCGCCGACCGGATGGGGATCATCGGCGAGTATCGCGACATGACGGGGAAGGAGACGCGCGAGACGAGCGACGAGACGCGCGTCGCCCTCCTCGCGGCGATGGGGATCGACGCGTCGAGCGAGGAACGGGCGCGCGAGGCGCTGCAGGCGCTCGACGAGCGCGAGCGCGCCGACCTCGTCGCGCCGGCGCGGGTGGTCGTCCGCGCCGACGACCTCGCGAGCGTGGAGATCGCGATCGCCGTGCGCGCCGGCTCCGGGCCGGTCGGGTGGAAGCTCGCGCTGCACACCGAGCGCGGCGAGGTGCATCGCGCCGAGGGACGTGACTCGCCCGACGACGACGGTCGCGTCCACGCGAGCATCCCTCACCGCCCCGAGCTCGGCTACCACACGGTGCACGTCAACGTCGACGCGGGCGACGGCGAGCGGACGGCGGACCAGTCGCTGATCATCGTGCCCCCGTCGTGCCCATCGCCGGAGGAGGTGCTCGGCGGGCGACGCGTCTTCGGGATCACGGCGAACCTCTACACCGTGCGCAGCGCGCGGAACTGGGGAGTCGGCGACTTCGGCGATCTCGCGGCATTGCTGCGCTGGGCCGCGAGCGTCGGCGCGGAGTTCGTCGGGCTGAACCCGCTGCACGCGCTGCGCAACGCCGGCGGCGACATCAGCCCCTACAGCCCGGTGAGCCGGCTCTTCCGGAACCCGCTCTACATCGACGTCGAAGGCGTGCCGGGGTACGCGCAATCGTCGGCGGTGCGCGAGATCGTGGGCAGCGCGCAGTTCCGCGACGAGCTGGCGCGCGTGCGCGCGGCGCAGCGCGTCGACTACGGGCGGGTGATGGCGCTCAAGACGCCGGTGCTGCGCGTGCTGCACACGGCGCACCTGCGCGGGCCCCGTGACCGGAACCCCGAATGGAAGGCGTGGGTCGCGTCGCACGGTGAGGCGCTCGACTGCTTCGCCACCTTCCAGGCGCTGGCCCAGCATCTCGGCCACGACGGCGGCACCTCGGGCGGCTGGCGCGACTGGCCGGTGGAGTATCGCGACCCGCGCTCCCCGGCGGTGCGACGTTTCCGCGAGACGCACGAGGAGGAGATCGACTACCATCGCTGGCTGCAGTTCCTCATCGACCATCAGCTCGACGAAGCGGCGAAGACGGCCCACGCGGCGGGGATGAAGATCGGACTCTATCAGGACCTCGCGATCGGCACGTCGCCCGACGGCAGCGATACCTGGGCGTATCAGGATCTGTTCGTGAAGAAGGCGAGCATCGGCGCTCCTCCCGATCCGTATTCGGCGACGGGACAGAACTGGGGGCTGCCGCCGATCGATCCGCGCGCGCTCGCGAGACAGCGCTACGGGTACTGGATCAAGCTCGTGCGCTCCTCGCTGCAGCATGGGGGCGCGTTGCGCATGGACCACGTGATGGGACTCTTCCGGCAGTTCTGGATCCCCGAGGGGAAGTCGGGGAAGGAAGGCGCGTACGTGCGCTTCCCCTCCGAGGATCTCCTCGGGATCCTCGCGCTGGAGAGCACGCGCGCCAACGCGCTCGTCGTCGGCGAGGATCTCGGTACGGTCCCGGAAGACGTTCCGCCGGCGATGCGCCGCTGGCATCTACTCTCGTCGAAGGTGTTCTACTTCGAGAAGGACGACGAGCATGGATTCCATCCGGCGGAGAGCTACGCGCCGGAGTCGCTGGCGACCGCGAACACTCACGACATGCCGACGCTCGCCGGCTTCTGGAGCGGCCGCGACGTCGCGCTCCGGCGCAAGGTCGGGCTGATCGAGGACGACGCCGGCGAGCAGGATGCGCGGCGGACGCGCGACCGCGAGAAGCGCCAGCTCGTCGAGCGGCTCGCGACCGACGGCCTGCTCGGGCGGAGCGAGGGTGACCCGCGTCCCGCCGAACTGCGCGGCGCGGTGCACGAGTTCCTATGCC
>JABFXM010000085.1 GCA_013361745.1 Gemmatimonadaceae bacterium
TGCGCGCCGCGGCCGCTGTAGACGAGGTGGTAGAAGCAGGCGCGGTCGATCTCCTCCTTCTCGATGAAGTCGAAGATGGAATCGAGATCGTGGCAGTTGCGGCGCGTCAGCGTCATGCGCAGGCCGACCCGCTGCCCGACAGCCTTGCAGTTGCGGAAGCCGTTCATCGCCATCTCGAAGGCGCCCTTGTGCCCGCGGAAGCGATCGTTCGTCGCGCCGATCCCGTCGAGCGAGATCCCGACGTAGCTGACGCCGAGCGCGTGGAGTCGCTCGGCGACGGCGCGATCGATCAGCGTGCCGTTGGTGGAGAGCGTCGTGCGCACGCCGCGATTCCGCGCGTGCTCGATCAGCTCGAAGATGTCCGGGCGGATCAGCGGCTCGCCGCCCGACAGCAGCAGCACGGGGATCCCGAACTCCGCGAGATCGTCGATCAGCGCGCGTCCCTCGGCGGTGGTCAGCTCCCCTTCGTAGGCGCGGTTGGCGGAGTCGGAGTAGCAGTGGACGCAGTGCAGGTTGCAGCGCCGGCCGACGTTCCAGACGACCACCGGCCGTCGTTCAGCCGCGGAGCGCGCCGGCGTCGTCGTCACGATGTCGCGCGGACGAACGCCCTCGAGGCGCTGATGGCCGTAGCGCAGCCCGTCGGAGGGCGTGTTCCGCCCGGCGTAGAGTCGGGTGATCCCGATCATCCGGCGTGCGGCTGCGACCAGCCGGCGGGGATGTGCGTGCAGTAGGGATCCGATTCCATGTAGTCGCCGGTGATGGCGTAGGCGCGGGCGCGCGAGCCGCCGCAGACGTGGCGATACTCGCAGGCGCCGCACTTCCCGCGCAGCCGCGTGGTGTCGCGCAGCGTCCGGAAGAGCGGGCTCTCGCGATAGACGGTCGCCAGGTCGTCGCACCGCACGTTCCCGGCGCGCAGCGGCAGGAATCCCGAGGGATAGATGTCGCCGCGATGGCTGACGAAGACGAAGCCGACGCCGTCGGTCACGCCGCGCGCGCGGCCGATCCCGTCGGTCAGGCTGAAGCCGACGCCCGCGCTCAACGCCGGCACCGGCTCGCCGGCCGCCGCCGCCACTCGCCGCTGCGCGACCTGACGCTGCAGCACGACGCGGCGGTAGTGCGGGGCCGCGGTCGTCTTGATGTCGAAGGGCGCGCTGAGCGAGAGATCGTAGAGCCGATGGAAGACCTCCTCGAACTGCTCCGGCGTGATGAGCTGGTCCGTGCGGCCGTGCCCCGTCGGAACGATGAAGAACACCGACCACATCGCGATGCCGAGCGACTCCATGAGCGCGATGAGCGGCTCGAGATCGTCGAGGTTGCCGCGGTGGATCGTCGTGTTGATCTGCGTCGAGAGTCCGATGCGACTCGCCTCGCGCAGCATCGCGACGGTCCAGTCGTACGAGCCCGCGACGCCGCGGAAGCCGTCGTGGATGGCGCGCGTCGAGCCGTCGAGGCTCACCGCGAGCCGCGCCAGTCCGGTGCCGTGCAGCTGCTGCAGGATCTCGCGCGTCATCAGCGGCGTACCGGAAGGCGTCAGCGCGACGCGGAGCCCGATGCGACACCCGTACTCGACGATGACCGGGATGTCGCCGCGCTTGAGCGGGTCGCCGCCGGTGAGCACGAAGAGCGGCGGACGCCCCCCGAAGCCGCGCACCGCGTCCATCAGCCGCAGCGCCTCGATCGTCGTGAGCTCGCGCGTGTCGCGTCGCGGGACGGCGAGGGCTCGGCAGTGCTGGCAGGCGAGGTCACATGCCTGCGTCGTCTCCCAGATGACGACGAAGGGCGCGCGATCGAAGTCCGCGCTCGCGATCGACGGCCGCTCGGGCACGACGGCCGCCGCGGTCACCTCCGGACCTCGCGCGGCCTGTTGGTGGGGTCGCGAAGTGCGGCGAGCAGCGCGGGAAGATCGGCGCCGTCCCGCTCGGCCGACACCGCGATCGACTCGGTGCCGCCGCAGCAGGCGTCGATGCCGAAATCGTGGAAGACCGCGAAGGTCTCGGGATACTTGGCCAGCACGTCGTTGACGACGTGACTGTCATCGATCGGGAGGGGCAGCTCGGGCATGTCCGGACCGGGAAAAAAAGAAGCCGGCCGCCCGACGCGCCCGGCGAAGCCCAGTCTACGGATCGCTCGCGATGCCCGCAGTCAGGGAATCGAGTCCGCGGCCGTGGGGGAAACCCTCACCGCAGCGATCAGGCGCCCCTAGCGCAGGGGTCAGGGGCCGCTGGCGCAGGGGTCAGGGGTCGCTGGCGCAGGGGTCAGGGGTCGGGGGTCAGGGGTCGGCATGACGTT
>JABFXM010000386.1 GCA_013361745.1 Gemmatimonadaceae bacterium
CCGTTTCTTCCCGCCCCGCCCTCCTACTTCCCCGTCAACAACGTCACAGCCACATCCCCCACCACCTGCAGCGACTTCGCCGAGACTTTGTCGATCGTGTCCATGGTCGTGTGGTGGTAATTCTTTTCCGGCGAGACGTAGTCGAGGTCGAGCACGTCGATCACCCGCAGTCCCTTCTTCAGCAGCGGGATGTGGTCGTCGATGACGGCGTCGCCCGGCTCCTGCGGAAAGTGCTTCTCGTAGCCGAGATCCTCGGCGACGCCCCAGACGCGCGCGACGACTTCGGGGGCGGCTTGCACCGAGTTCGCCTCCTCGGGGAAGCGCTGGTCCGCGTCGGCGATCATGTCCCACAGCACGCCGAAGAGCGGGCGGTAGTCCGGCTCCGGGAGGTGCTCGGCGAAGTACTTGCTGCCCATCAGGACGTCGGTGTCCGTCGAGAAGGTGCCGTAGTCCTCGCCGTCGACGAAGAGGAAGTCGACTCCGAACTGGGGCGGCGTCTTCTTCAGGACGCGCGCGATCTCGATGAACATCGCCGGTCCGCTCGCGCCGTCGTTCGCGCCCATGACGGGCTGCGTGCGCTTCGCCGGATCGGGATCGTCGTCGGCGACGGGACGGGTGTCCCAGTGCGTCACGTAGAGGATGCGCTGCTTCTCGTGCGGCCGGATGCGCGCGAGGATGTTGCGCAGCGGCAGCGTGTCGCCCTTCGCGGTGACGTGCGTCCAGCGCTGCTCGACGACGGTGTCGACGAGGGGGCGCATCTGCGCGACGATCCAGTCGCCGGTCCTGCGCCATCCCTCGCTGCCGGGGATGCGCGGCCCGTACGAGAGCTGCGTCCGGATGTTCTGCAGCGCGGCGTCGCCGTTGAAGTCGGTCTTCGGGCGCTCGCCGCAGGCGGCGGTGGCCAGTAATGCGAGAAGCGCGATCGTGGATCTTCGCATCTGTCGGTGTCTGTCGTGGCGGAGGCTGGAAGCTATAGGCTGGAGGCTGTGGGCAGGAGGCGGGAGGCGGGAAGCCTCCTGCTTTCAGCCTCCAGCTTCCAGCCGCTCACCGCCGCGCTCAATGTCCCGGCCCGGAGAAGAACTGCAGCTGCAGCGCGGCGGTGATCACGGTCTGGTCGAAGCGGCGATTGTAGTTGCGGTCGATCGTGCCGGTGCGCGAGCCCTGAATGGAGAAGCTCATCGTCTCGTTGAGGTCCGTGTCCGCGGAGAGCGAGAAGACGCGGCGGCCGTTGTCGGTCAGGTTGCGCGCCGTGCCGGCGAGGGCGTTCTTCGTGCGCTGCTCCTGCCAGCCGAGCCGGGTCCGCAGCGGGCTGCGCGCGTTCCACGACGACGGAAGCTTCCAGCTGCGGCCGACGTCAGCCGAGCGCTCGTTGGTGAAGCCATGCGTCGCGCTGCCGGGGAGCGAGTCGTCGCGAACCGACCACGAGAAGCCGCCCGTCGTCGAGAGATCGCCGAAGGGCCAGGTGATCGTCGCGTTGATCGGGTAGACGCGGATGCGCGAGACGCGGAGGTCCCCCGCTCCGCCGAGCTGTGGGGTGAGCGCGGTGACGCGGGTGTTGCGCGCGCCCGCCGACGCGGCGACGCTGCGCACCGCCTTGCCGACGATGGCGCTCAACCCACTCTGCCCGGCGACGAAGCTCCAGCGGAGGGTGAGATCGGGGTAGTCGCGCTGCAGTCCGTCGATCGCGTCCTGCTGGTTGTCGGTGCGGCGGTACCAGCTCCGCGTCGTGGTGAGCCCGTAGCGCGGCAGGAAGACGAAGCCGAACGGAAGGACGAGCGAGCTGCCCGCGCTCATCGTGTTCGTCTGCCCCGCGGTCGTCGCCGGGCGACCGCGGAGCGAGCGGAAGCTCGTCGGGCCGCCTAACGCGAGCTGGTAGCCGAGCGAGGGGGAGAAGGTCTCGTCGTCGAAGGCGGAGATGAGCGAGCGGCTGACGCTGAGGTCGATCGGCGTCACGGCGTCGCTGACCGCGCGGAGGAGACGCATCCGCTGCCAGAAGACGCGCACCATCGACTGCACGTCGAGCTGCGCCGCGACGGTCGCGGTCTGCGTGTTGCCGAAGCGGCGCGGGAGCACGGCGATGGAATCGACGAAGGTCGTGTCACGCGGCCGCAGCAGCGAGCGCGCGTTCGGGTCGCGGACGAAGGTGAAGGTGCTCGCGAGATCGAGCCGCGGCTTGATCCACGAGGCGAGCGGCGGCGCGAAGGTGGCCGCTGCGCTCATCTGGCGGTCGCGCTCGAGGCCGATGTCGCTCCCGAAGAGCGACCCGCGCTCGCGTCGCGCGGCGGCGGC
>JABFXM010000125.1 GCA_013361745.1 Gemmatimonadaceae bacterium
CACACCCGCTCGATGTGCGCGCGCTCGCTCCCCGCCTCGACGCGCGAGAAGGTGAGGATCTCGTCGATGAGGCCGAGCAGGTGCGTTGCGCTGGCCTTGATGCGGCCGAGCTGATGTCGCTGCGAGTCGGTGACGGGCCCGGTGATCCCGTCGGCGAGCAGCTCCTCGTAGCCGATGATCGCGGTGAGCGGCGTTCGCAGCTCGTGCGACATCGAGGCGAGGAAGTGCGACTTCGCCTGGCTCGCGGCGACCGCGGCGCGATAGAGCTGCGCGTTCTCGATCGCCGTCGCGGTGCGTCTCGCGAGCTCCTCGGCCACGGTCTGCTCGCCGGCGTCATAACCCGGACGCGTCGTCGTGCGGAGGCAGGTGATCGCGCCGAGGGCGCGGCCACGCGCGACCAGCGGGACGACGACGAGCGAGGTGAGGCCGAGCTGATGGATCGTCGACCGATGCCCGTCGGTCTGCGCCATCCGGTCGCGGTCGGCCGGGCTCACCGACTCGATGCGAATCGTCTTCTGCTGCCGGAGGGCGCGCGCGATCGGATGCCCGTCGTTCCAGTCGGTCAGGGCCGGCGCGAGCTCGCGCGCGCGCCGCATCAGCTCCGCGCGCGCCCCGTCGCGATCGACGGCCGTCGTCCGCCGGACCGCTCCCGTCTCGTCCGCGAGATCGACGACGACGGCGTCGGCGAGCCGCTGGCAAGCGAGCCGCGCCACTCCGGCGAGCATCACCTCGACGTCGAGCGAGGAGGCGAGCAGCGTGCTCGCCTCGGCGAGGAGCCGCGAGTACTCGTCCGCGCGGCGACGATCCGTGACGTCGATGATCGTGCCGATGAATCGGACCGCGCGCCGCGCGCCGCCGTTGTCCTCGAAGAGCGCGCGACCTTTCGCGATGAGCCAGCGCACCGCGCCGTCGGGCCAGCGCGTCCGGTACTCGATGTCGAACTGGCCGGTGCCGTGCGGGTCGAGCGCGTCCTGGACGCTGCGGTCGACGCGCGCGCGATCGTCGGGATGCACGGCCTCGAGAAAGCCCTGGTAGTCGCCCGGCGCGTCGCCGGCGATCCCGAAGGCGATCCGGCTGCGATCGGACCAGAGCAGCGCGCCGGTGATCGGGTTGAAGTCCCAGGTACCGATCCCCGCGGCATCCATCGCGAGCCTGGTGCGCTCGGCGTCGCCCGTCGACGGTGGCGTCAGGGCCCGCTCGCTGCTCGATCTCCCCGGAGTGGGGCGCGGCGTCGCGCCCGGATTCGTCGCGGGATGGAAGTAGGGATCGAGACTTGTCACGGAGCGGAAGACGTCAGCGATGCGCGATTCGGAAGCATTGAGAATCGCTCATCAAAGCCAGCGAGGGAAGGGGGACGTTCGACCGAAGCGTGTGATCGCCGTCGCAGACGCGTCCAGTGACCCGGGTGGGTCTCGAACCCACGACCTAAGGATTAAAAGTCCTTTGCTCTACCAGCTGAGCTACCGGGTCTGGCGGCATCGCCCCCTCGTCCGGGAGCGCGGCCAGAGGAGAAGTTAGCCGGGCGCCGGGCTTTCCGGCAGAAGCATTCCCTGGTCTCACGCGGGGCGCTGCACCGTCGCGGTCCGCTCGAGCTTCCCCCAGCCGACGACGTGGCCGCGGATGGCCGCCACGAAGGAACGCACCACCACCCAGTACATCACCTGCCGATACGCGAAGCGCTGCAGAAAGACGAGCCAGGTCAGTCGCTTGTCCTCCCCCGGCTCGGCGAGGTACGCCACCACCGACGCCGCCCAGTCCACGAGGAGGAAGATCGCGTAGAGCGTCAGCACCTGCTCGAGGTTCGTGAGCGCGTAGGTCGCGCCGTGCTCCTGCCGCACGAGCCAGACCGAGAAGAGGCTCCAGACGAAGAGAAGATCGGCCAGCGGCGAGAGCGCCGCGAAGAGCAGCTGGAAGAGCCACACGTTCGGCATCGCGACCCAGCCGAGCGTTCCGTAGCGCGCGCGGAAGAGCGCGTCGCGATGCTTCCACATGCACTGCAGCGTGCCGAAGCTCCAGCGGAATCGCTGCTTGGCGAGACCCGCGAGCGTCTCCGGCGCCTCGGTGTAGGCGATCGCGTCGTCCGCATACGCGACCGTGTGACCACCGCGGCGGATCGCGAGCGTCAGGTCCTGGTCCTCGGCGAGGGTGTCGTCGCTGAATCCACCGCTGTCGAGGACGAGCGACCGGCGCCACGCCCCGACGGCGCCGGGGACGACGGTGATGCAGTCGAGCAGCGCGAACGCGCGGCGATCGAGGTTCTGGCTGGTCACGTATTCCAGCGCCTG
>JABFXM010000150.1 GCA_013361745.1 Gemmatimonadaceae bacterium
TGTTCCTGGACGGCCGCGTCCCGTTCGGCGCGATCCCGCGCGCGATCGGGAGCGCGCTCGACGCGCTGCACGGCGCTCCGGGAGACACGCTCCACGCATTGCGCGCGGCGGACCAGGCCGCGCGCGCTCACGTGAGGGAGATCGCTGGATGCTGACGCAGTTGCCGTGGCTGGGACCACTGATCGTCTTCGGGCTCGTGGTGTTCGTGCACGAGCTCGGACATTTCATCGCCGCGAAGGCGTTCCGCGTGTACGCGCCGCGCTTCTCGATCGGCTTCGGGCCGGCGCTGCTGCGGAAGCGGTTCGGCGAGACCGAGTACGTGCTGGCGAGCCTGCCGTTAGGCGGCTACGTCCGGATGGCGTCGCGCGACGACGAGACTGCGTCGGCGCTCGAGGGCGGCAACGAGAGCGAGGCGCTACCGCCGGAGGATCCGCGCTACGATCCGACGGCGCTGATGCCCTTCGGTCCGCATCCCGTCCCCGCCGAGCGAACGTTCGAGGCGAAGCCGCTCTGGCAGCGGCTGATCATCATGGTCGCCGGGGTGACGATGAACGTCGTGCTCGCGATCGTCGTGATGTCCGCGATCGCGAAGAGCGTCGGGAAGTCGACGCTCGAAACCCGCGTGGTCGGGCGCGTGGACGCGCCGGCGTGGGCGCCACAGCTCGGCACCGCGATCGCGACGGGTGACACGATCGTGAGCGTGAACGGACATCGCGTGACGAGCTGGAACGACTTCCTCGGCACGCTCGACGAGACGCCGGACAGCATGCTCACCATCGCCACCAACCGTGGAGCGGTCTCGGTGGCCGCGGGAGCGGCGGGATCGAAGCGCCGCGACGAGATCGAAGGCGCGATCGCGCCCTGGTCGCCGCCCGTGATCGGGGCGGTGACGCCCGGCTCCCCCGCGGCGCGCGGGGGGTTGCAGGCCGGGGACACGCTGCTCGTCGTCGGCGGGACGCCGATCCGACTGTGGACCGACATGACCGGCATCGTCTCCCGGTCCGCGGGGGTGCCCGTCGCCTTCACCATCAAGCGCGGTTCGACCACGCGCGATCTGAGCATCAAGCCGGATTCCGTCCCGCTCGAGACGACGGACGGGTCGCACCGCTACCGCGGGCTGGTCGGGATCGCGCCGGTCGACATGGCGCGCCACGAGCCGATCTCCGTGCCGGACGCGGCGAAGCTCGGGTGGAACGCGACGTGGCGCAGCGTCGGGCTCGTGGTCGGTTTCCTCGGAAACCTCGTGCGCGGGCGCGTGAGCGTGCGCGAGCTCGGCGGCCCGATCGCTATCACGCAGGCGTCGGTGAACGCTGCGAAAAGCGGGGTGCAGGAGCTGTTCGCGCTCCTGGCCTTCCTCAGCGTCAACCTCGCGGTCATGAACCTGCTGCCGATTCCGATACTCGACGGTGGGCAGATCGTCATGAACGTGGCGGAGTCGGTGAAGGGCCGCCCGTTCAGCATGCGGACGAAGGAGAACTTCGCGCGAGTCGGGCTGGTCGCGATCGCGCTGCTCTTCGTGGTCGTCATGTTCAACGACATCCGGCGGATCGCCGGCACGGCGATGGACTTCCTGAGTCGAGCTTTCTGATGCGCAACCGTATCCTGCTTGCCCTCGCGCTGCTCGTCGGCGCCTCCATCGCGCCGCGTGCCGCCGCCGCGCAGGACTCCGCCGTGCGCTTCGAGATCCGGAGCGTCGGCGACAGCACCTTCACCTTCGACGTGAGTCGCGCCGCCTGGGTGGCGCGCGGCCAGAAGGGGATCGCGGTCGATCCGCGGCGGCGCGACGGACTGGTCGCGCGCTTCGTCGTCCTCGGCGTCGACGCCGGCGTCGCGAACGCGCTCATCGTCGGGCAGGCGCAGAAGCTGACCACGGATCACGTCGTCCTGCTCCGTCCTCCGCGCGAGCACTGGTACGCGAGCAAGCGGTTCTGGACCGGAGCGTTAGGCGGATTGGTCGCCGGCTTCCTGATTGGACACTCGACGTAGTCAGGGGTCGGGGGTCAGGGGCCAGGGGTCGAGGGTCGGCGGAAAGGTGAACGGGGGAGCGGCCGAAAGGCGCTCCCCCGTGTTGTTGCTTACTCCTGACCGCCGACCGCTGACCCCTGAAGACCGACCCCTTGCCCCGACCCCTGACCCCTCCTTCAGGGTCATCCTTTGTCGCAGATCAGGCGGGCACGCTCCTTGGTCGAGCGCTCGGATCTGATCTGGAGGCGCGGGTTGGTGTACTGGGCGCAGAACTTGTGCTCCACCATGATGCGGTAGGCGCCGGCGGGGAGCAGCAGGG
>JABFXM010000495.1 GCA_013361745.1 Gemmatimonadaceae bacterium
GCCCACCGCGTTTTCCCCAGCCGGGGAACATGTGTGGATCTCGTCACGAAGTTGGCGCAAAGAGCGTCCATTTCGTCCACTCCCGCCCTCCGAACACATGTTCTAGAATCCCTGCATGGCGGGCACATCCGATAGCGGGAGCGCCGGTATCCACACCCTTGCGGGCGGGCGTCCGGACGGATTCCCTACACCTCACATGGCCGCGCCCGCCCAGGCCCTCCATACCGCCCCGATCCCACCGCAGAACCTCGATGCGGAGGAATCCGTCCTCGGCGCGATGATGCTCTCGCCGCTCGCGATCGGGGCTGTGACGGAGACCACGAACCTCACCGCCGCAGACTTCTACCGCGAGAGCCACGGCCATGTCTTCCGCGCGATCCTCGCGCTCTACGCGAAGGGCGAGCCCGTCGACGCGATCACCGTCGTCGACGAGCTCGACCGGATGAGCGTCCTCGAGGAAGCGGGCGGACAGGAGCGGATCCACGAGCTCGCGGCCCTCGTCCCGGCCGCGTCGAATGCCTCCCACTACGCGCGGATCGTCAGCGAGATGGCGACGCTGCGCGGGCTCATCCGCGCCGGCAACGACATTGCCCGGCTCGGGTTCGAGCGCCCCGGAGAGACCGTCGAGCTCGTGGACCGCGCAGAGCAGATCGTCTTCGATCTCTCGCAGCAGCGCGTCTCGACCGAGTTCGCCCACATCGACGAGCTGCTCAAGGAGTCGTTCGAGACGATCACGAAGCTGTACGAGGCCGGCAGCGACATCACGGGCACGCCGGCCGGCTTCCGCGACCTCGACCGACTGACCTCGGGCTTCCAGCCGGGCAACCTCGTGATCGTCGCGGCGCGCCCGTCCATGGGCAAGTCGGCGCTCGCGCTCTGCATGGCGGCGAACGTCGCCGTGCGTCACGAGACGCCGGTTGCGCTCTTCACGCTCGAGATGTCGAAGGCCGAGGTCACGCAGCGGCTGATGTGCGCGGAGGGCAAGGTCGAGTCGCAGCGTCTGCGCACCGGCAAGCTCGCGGTCGACGACTGGCCGCGTCTCACCGCGGCGTGCGACAAGCTGTCGAAGGCCCCGATCTACGTGGACGACACGGGCTCGATCACGATGATGGAGATCCGGTCGAAGCTGCGGCGTCTGAAGATGCGCGAGCAGAAGCTCGGGCTCGTCATCGTGGACTACCTGCAGCTGATGACGAGCGGTACGACGGTCGAGAACCGCGTGCAGGAGGTGTCGCAGATCTCGCGCGCGCTCAAGGTGCTCGCGCGCGACCTCGAGGTGCCGATCATCGCGCTGTCGCAGCTCTCGCGTGCGGTCGAGCAGCGTCACGACAAGCGCCCGATCCTCTCCGACCTGCGCGAGTCGGGCTCGATCGAGCAGGATGCGGACCTCGTGATGTTCGTGTACCGCGACGAGTACTACAACCCGGAGGAGACCGACTCCGCCGGCATCGCCGAGCTGATCCTCGCGAAGCACCGGAACGGTGCGACCGGCACGGAAAAGCTCGCCTTCCAGAAGCGCTACGCCAAGTTCTCCGACCTGGCGGCCGCAGCATGAGCACGAAGACGACGGTATGGCTCTCCCCCTCGGCCACGTCGTTCTCGTGCCTCTGCGAGCCGTGCCTCGAAGTCGCCCGCAGCTCCGGCGCCCTCTTCGCCGATGCTCTCGCGGCCGCACGTGTACACGGCGAGATCGCGCGCGACGTCGAGGCGACGGTCGCGCGCTGCGTCGGCGGGCACGAGATCGTGCTCCTGCGCAGCGCGCGGCCGCCCGGATTGCAGTACCCGGACGAGCGGCAGCTGCAGCTCGCATGATCGAGCGCCAACACGTCTGGCTCGGGCCGGAGGCGACGTCCTTCGAGGAACCGTGCGAGGCGTGCCTGTCGCTTCGCGAGTCGATCGCGAGCGACGCGCTCATCGTGCACGGGACGCTGCGCGCCGATGCGGACGTCGGGTTCACGACGTGCCGGCGCGGCCACCGCATCGTGGTTCGCCGGATCGTGGGCAGACCCATGCCGCTCCTGCGCGCCGTCTAGCCTCACCCGCGTGACGATCCTGCTGGTCGCGCTCGCGTTCTCGTTCGCGTGGTCGATCGGCTCGCACTACACGGGCGCCTGCATGGGGATGCCGTATGCGCTCGGCGCGGTCGGCGCGCGCACCGCGCTCGCGCTGATGGCGCCGCTCGCGCTTGCGGGGGCTGCGCTCGCGAGCGGCGGCGTCGCGACGACCGTCGGGCGCAAGTTCATCGTGGGCACGCCGACGAAGCTGGCCGAGGTGCTCGTCGT
>JABFXM010000091.1 GCA_013361745.1 Gemmatimonadaceae bacterium
AGCCGCGGCTCATCGTCGTCGAGTACCGCGGCGGCAAGGAAGGCGACGCGCCTCTCGCGCTCGTCGGCAAGGGCCTCTGCTTCGACAGCGGTGGCATCTCGATCAAGCCGGCGCAGGGGATGGAGTGGATGAAGTTCGACATGTGCGGCGCCGCGGGCGTGCTCGGCGCGCTCGAGGCGATCGGCGCGATGAAGCTCCCCGTGAACGTCGTCGGCTTCGTCGGCGCGACGACGAACATGCCGAGCGGCACCGCGGTGAAGCCCGGCGACGTCGTGCGGGCGATGAACGGCAAGTACATCGAGATCATCAACACCGACGCCGAGGGGCGGCTCGTCCTCGCCGACGTGCTGTCCTACGCGGCCCGCTACAAGCCCGCCGCGGTGATCGACGCCGCGACGCTCACCGGCGCCTGCGTGATCGCGTTAGGCCACACGGCCACGGGAGTGTTCGGCGATGACGCGCTCGTGCAGGAGGTGCTCGAGGCGGGCAAGCGTTCGGGCGAGCCGGGGTGGCCGCTCCCGATCTGGGAGGACTACAAGGAGCTGATCAAGTCCGACGTCGCCGACGTCAAGAACTCGGGCGGCCGTCCGGCGGGATCGATCACGGCGGCGATGTTCCTCAAGGAGTTCATCGGCGACTACCCGTGGGTGCATCTCGACATCGCGGGAACGGCATACTCGGAGAGCGATCTCGTGATCCTGCCCAAGGGGCCGACGGGAACGCCGGTCGGGACGTTCCTCGAGTTCGTGCGAGGGAGGGCGGGCTGACGCTCGTCCGCCTTCTCCGGGCATGGGGCGGCCTCGGCATCCTCGCCGGGGCCGTTTTGCCAGTCGCACTCGGTGCGCAGGTGACGCCGCGCGACACGACGCGGCCGCCCGTCGTGCGCGCGCCGATCCCGCTCCCGCCCGATTCGCAGGCGACGCTCGACACCGCCACCGTCAGGCAGCGCCGCGATTCGATCCGCGCCGACTCCATCAAGGCGGACACGCTGCGCGCCCCGCTCGCGCGCGCGGAAGCGCCGATGCTCCCCGAGATCAACGGCGGCTGGCAGTGGGAGCGCGACGAGATCCTTTCCACCGGCGCGCTCACCCTCGGCGAGCTGCTCGAGCGTCTTCCGGCGGCGGTGCGGTTCCGGCCGAGCTGGATCCATTCCCCCGAGGCGGTCTCTTTCCTCGGAGATCCGGGGGCGGTGCGCGTCTTCCTCGACGGCGTCGAGATGGACGCCATCGATCCGCGGACCGGCGCGGTGATGGACCTCGAGGACATTCCACTCTGGACCCTCGAGCAGGTGCGCGTCGAGCGCGGTGCGCGGGAGCTCCGCGTTCATCTGCGAACGTGGCGCTACGACCGCACGATCCCCTTCACGCGGGTGGACGTGGGGACGGGAGACGAAGCGACGAATCTCTACCGCGCGTTCTTCGCGAAGCGATACCATAACGGCGCGGCGCTGCAGACCGCCTTCCAGCAGTTCTCGACCGCCGATCCACGCGTCGGGCTTCCCGGCCAGAACTCGGGGGGACGGTCGCTCGCGCTCATGGTTCGCACCGGGTGGGCGCACGGTGCCTGGAGCGTCGACGGGACGCTGGTGCAGGATGCACGTACGCGGAACCCGGAGATCGCCTACACGACGCGCACGATCGGCGGTGACCGCATCCTCGGCTCGCCCGCCGCGGACTCGATCCCCGCGCTGCGCGGGACTCGGCGGACGGCGTACCTGCGCGGGGCGTACGGCGACCCGGAATCGGGACCCTGGCTTCAGGCGATCGCATCGACCCTCGGCTTCCGCGAATCCACCGGGCAGGGGAAGGACCGGGGCGGGATACCCGTCACCCACCAGGATTCGCTACGGGGCTTCGCGGTCGCGGACACAGCGAGGTCGCGTGCCGAATACGTCGTCGCCGGCGGCCTCACGCGCTGGGGTGCGCGCCTGAGCGGGACGGCTCGCACACGCGTGTTCGAGGGGCGCACGGTGACCTCGCCGGCGGTGCGCGCCTCCTTCGACACGCGCTTCGGCGCGGTCGCCGCGCGCGCGGAGCGGAATGGGCTCAACAACGCGGCCTCGGTCGAGGCGGGGCTCAGTGCGTTGCCGCTTTCCTGGATCTCCGTCGCGGCCGTCGCCGAGCGGACGCAGGGCGCCAACGACGGGACGCCCTCCGGGACCGCCGCACGCGCGGAGGTCGGTGTGCGTCATCATCGCGCGTGGATCTCAGCGGGTGGGCTCTACCGCGATTCGACGCTCGTCGCGGTGCCGTGGGTCTTCTACAGCAACTTCACCCCT
>JABFXM010000126.1 GCA_013361745.1 Gemmatimonadaceae bacterium
ACTACGTGAACCGCGTGAAGACGCCGACGCTCATGGTGCAGTCGGAGGAGGACTTCCGCACGCCGATGGGTGACGCCGAGCAGTGGTTCATGGCGCTGCGCAAGCGTGGGGTGCCGGCGGAGTTCGTGCGCTACCCGCGCTCGACGCACGAGCTGTCGCGGAGCGGCGAGCCCTGGCTGCTCGTCGACCGACTCGGCCGGCTGCGGCAGTGGTTCAGCTACTGGCTTGCCGACCGCGCCGCCACCGCGTCGCGTTGACCGGACGTTAGGCGGACGGTCCGTGGTCTTCGCGCAGCTCGCTCGGCTCTGCTTCGTCGTGCTCTGCGCGGGCGACGCCTGCAAAGGCGCGCCCGCGTCGACCGACACGATGATGGTCGTTCGCACCGCCGACACGACGGTCGTCGCCGCGTGCGACGCGCTCGCGCAGGGGCGCGCGTGGCGTGCCTCGCGCACCCTCGCCCCGGTGCTCGACGATCCGGCGCGTCGCACCCCCGACGTCGTCCTGCTCGCCGCGACCGCGGCCGCCGAGTGGACGGGGTGGACGGAGGTGAATGCGCTCCTCGCGGGCCAGCCCTGGCTCGACACCCTGCAGGCGGGGCGGGGGCGCGTCCTCCTCGCCCGCGCCGCGCTCGAGACGGGTGACGACTCGCTCGCCCGCGTTCACGCCGAGGCGTCAATCCCCGCGGCGCGCGATCCCCGCGAGCGTGCGCGCCGGCTCGTGCTCCTCGCGCGTGCGCTCGACCGGCTCGACATGCGCGACAGCGCGCGGTCGACGTACATCCTCGCCTCGCACGCCCTCCCGTCCATCTCCGACTGGCTCCTGCTCCGCGCCGCCGCGCTGACGCCGGGCTCGCGCGCTCGCCGCCAGTTCTACGACGCGCTGCGCCTCGCGCCCGCGCGCGATCGCGCCGACCGTGTCGAGGCCCAGGCGCTCGAGGCGGTGGACGGCGATCTCGCCGCGGCCGCGAAGCAATACCGCAGCGAGGGGCTCGTCGCGCAGTCGCTCCGCCTCCGCGCGATGGCCGCCTCGAGCGACGCGCAGCGCGCCGCGGTCAGGCACGATCTCGTGTCGATCGTCGCCGCGTCGCCGGGTTCGGTCGCGGCGAGCGAGGCGATCGCCGTGCTCGACGAGCGGTTCCCGGGATTGAGTCCCGGCGAGGAGCTCATCGTCGGTCGCAGCCTCGCGTTGAGCGGGCCCTTTCCGCGAGCCGCGATGCTCCTTCGCCGCGCCATCGCCGCGCATCGCGCGAACGTCGACGACCGCTATCGGTACGCGGTCGTCCTCCGGCGCCTCGATCGCCACCGCGAGGCGATCGCGCAGCTCGCGAAGATCACCGCGCCGCGCGCCCTCGCCGCCGACGCCGCGCTCCTCCGCGCGCGCTCGCTCATCGAGCTGGATCGCGACGCCGCCGCGAAGAAGCTGCTCCGGACCATCGCGAAGAAATATCCGCACGACACGGCGGCCGCGGCGGGAGCGCTCTACCTGCTCGCCGACCTCGCGACCGACGACAATCGCGACCTCGCGGCGCGTGACGCGATGCGCAGCCTCGCGAAGCGGTATCCCACGAGCGACCTCGCGCCGACCGCGGTCTTCCGCGCCGCGATCATCGGCTTCGTGCACGGCAAGTATCGCGCGGCCGCGATGGAGCTCGACTCGGTGGACGCCCGCTACAGCCGGAGCAGCGAAGGCCTCTCCTCGCTCTACTGGGCGGGTCGGGCCTGGCAGCGCGCCGGCGACAGCGTGCTGGCCGTGAATCGCTGGAACCAGCTCCTCGTCCGCGATCCGCTCTCCTACTATTCCGCGCAGGCGGCCCGCCGGCTCGGCGAGACGCCGTGGGCACCTCCGCCGGCGGTCGACACCTTTCCGGTCGTACCCGCGGTGGACAGCGCCTTCCAGCGCGCCGACGCCCTGACGCGCCTCGGCATGGACAACGAGGCACGGCTCGAGTACGACGCGGCGCTCGCCGCCGCGGGCGAGTCCACGCCGCGCCTCCTCGCCACCGCCGCCGCGTTCCGCGACCGCGGCCTCACGACGCGCTCGATCCAGCTCGGCTGGAAGGTGATCGCCCGCGGCGAGCGCGATGCACGCGCCTATCGCCTCGTCTACCCGATCGCGTTAGGCGACGCGATCGTCGCCGAGTCGCGCGCGGCCCGCGGCGATCCCGCGCTCGTCGCCGCGCTCATCCGGCAGGAGTCGAGCTTCAACCCGCGCGCGACGAGCGCGCCCGGCGCGCGCGGACTGATGCCGCGCGTCGGCCAGGCGATCGCCCGCAGCCTCCGCTATCCCTACTGGGACCCTGCGCTCCTCTACGAGCCCGACGTCAATCTCGAAATCGGGATCGCGCACCTCCGCGCAGCCCTCGCCGGACGCGGCCCCGTGCGCGCCCTCGCCGCCTACAACGCGGGTGACGGCCGCGTCGCCCGCTGGTCGAAAAAGGCCGGGACCGATGACCCCGAGATCTTCATCGAGCGCATCCCCTTCGCCGAGACCCGCGACTACGTGCGCATCGTGCAGCGGAATCGCGATCTCTATCGCGCCCTCTACTTCATGCCGGTGAGCGCCGAGCAGTAGCGCTCCGCCACCGGCACGAACGCGCAGGTCTTACCCCGTGCTCGCACTGTGCCGGTAGCTCAATCGTAGTCCGCGCGCCGGTTCCGCTTGCGCTCGGAGTGTCGCCGCTTCTCGTCCAGCCGCTGCTGCTTCGCCGCGCGTGAGGGCTTCGTCTTCCGCCGCGGCTTCTCCTGCCGCAGCGCCTCCGCCACCAGCTCGACCAGCCGTGCCTCCGCCGCCTCGCGATTCTGCAGCTGGCTGCGCCGCGCGCTCGAGACGACCCGCAGCACCCCCTCGCCGTCCATCCGCGAGGCGAGCTTCGTCAGCAGTCGCGCGCGCGTCGCGTCGTCCAGCGCACGACTGTGCGCGACGTCCCACCGCAGCTCGATCCGCGTGCTCGAGGTGTTGACGTGCTGTCCCCCCGCGCCGCCGGCGCGCGACGCGCGTGCCTCGAGCTCGCTCCTCGGGATCGCGACGCCGCCCGGCACCGGGAGCGACTTCCCCTCGTCCACCCATTGCTCGTTCTCCTGCTCCACCAGGCGCTCCCTCGTTCAGGTTCGTGCGTCCGCGCGCTCCTCGGCCGGTCGCGGCGCCGGTGCACGGATCACCCGCACTGCGGCGACGCGCCGCCCGTCCATCGCCACGACCTCGAGCTCACCATCGGGGTAGGGAACCCGATCTCCCATCCTCGGCAGACGTCCGAGCCGCGCGAAGGTGTAGCCGCCTAACGTCGTCCACTCCCCCTCGGGGATGGGGACGCGGTGGTCGCGTCGCACGTCCACCAGCGACAGCGAGCCCGCGAGCTCGAGGACCCCGTCCATCTCGATCGAGTCCCGCGTCGTCGCGTCGTACTCGTCCGCGATGTCGCCGATCACCTCCTCCACCAGATCCTCGAGCGTGAGGATCCCCGCCGTTCCGCCGTACTCGTCGAGCACCACCGCCATCTGCGCCCTCGTCCGGCGCAGATCGTCCAGCACGCGCTCCGCGGGTCGCGAGTCGGGGACGTAGAGCACCTCGCGGACGTAGCGCTTCAGGTCGAAGTGGCGCCGCTCCTCCGGGTCCTCGAGCCAGAGGTCCTTCGCCAGAAACACCCCGACCACGTCGTCGAGGGTCTCGTTGTAGACCGGATATCGCGAGTACCGTTCCCGACGCAGCAGCGCGCGGAGCTCCTCCTCCCCCGCGTCGGCCGGGATGGCGACGATCTCCGTCCGCGGGCGCATCACGTCGCGCGCCTTCTTGTTGTGGAAGTCGAAGACCCCGGCGATCATCGCCGTGTCGGACTCGTCGAGCGCCCCGTGTGCCCGTGACTGCATCACCAGCAGCCGCAGCTCCTCCGGCGAGTGCACGCGCTCCGCCTCGCTCACCGGCCGCATCCCGACGGCGCGGAGCATCGCGCGCGCCGCGCTGTTGAGGATCCAGATTGCCGGCGACACGAGCGCCGCGAAGGCGCTCAGCGGCCGCGCCACCCAGAGGCTCACCCCCTCCGGCTTCGCCAGCGCGAGCGACTTCGGCGCCAGCTCACCGAGCACGATGTGCAGGAAGGTGATGACGAGAAAGGCGACGACCACCGACGCTCCCGTCTCGATGACCGCGGCGTGCACCCCGGTGCCGAAGAGGGCGAGCACGCGGTGGATCGCGCCGGCGACGGCCGGCTCGCCGATCCATCCCAGTGCCAGCGAGGCGAGGGTGATGCCGAGCTGCGTCGCCGAGATGTAGCGATCGAGCTGGTGGAGCACTCGCTGCGCCGACCGCGCGCTCCCCGAGCCCTGCTGCGCCAGCTCGTCGATCCTGCTCCGGCGCGCGCCGACGAGCGCGAACTCCGCCGCGACGAAGAAGGCGTTGGCGATCACCAGTCCCGCGACCGCCGTCAATCGCCAGGCGATCGATCCGACCGAAGCCGCGCCCAGCTCCCCTTCGATGATATGCCCTCCGAAACGCTGGCCCCGGTGGGTCGTCCCACCCTATGGCGAAATGCGTCTGGCAGAATGCCAGACGAGTGACCATACATCGGCGCGATTGCCTCGTGCAAGACGCCGGCCCCGACCGTGCGACTGACTTCAATCTCCGACGAGACCGCTCGAAAGGCATTGCTCGACTCGCGCGGCTTCGTGCGCTGGATCTACATCGCACGCCTCTCGCTCGCGGTCGCGCTGCTCGTGGCCGCGCTCCTGGCCGGCGGACGTCCCGATCCGACCGCCACGATCGTGGCGTCCCTGACCTTCGCCGCCGCCGTCGCCTTCACCGCCGGCTCGGCGTGGACCTCGCTCGTCCAGCGCCGCCCGCTCGGCGCGACCTTCTTCTACCTGCAGAGCCTCTTCGACCTCGGCCTCGTCACCGCGGTCGTCCACGTCACCGGGCGCAGCGCTTCGCCCTTCGTCGCGCTGTACATCCTCGTCATCGCGGCGGGGTCCCTGCTGCTGCCGCCGGGCGGCGGCCTGCTCATCGCGGCGCTCGGCAACGTCGTCTTCTTCACCGACGTCATCCTCTCGCGCGAGAGCGCGATCGACGTCGCGCTCTGGCTGCAGCTCGGCATCTTCGCCATCGTCGCGTTAGGCAGCGGCTTCATCGCGGGCAGGCTTCGGCAGGGCGCCGTCGGCCGCGAGCAGCTCGCCGCGGAGCTCGTCCAGGCGCGGCTCGAGGCCGCCGACATCCTGCACAACATCCGCAGCGGCATCGTCACCGTCGACGTCGAGGGACGCCTGCTCTACGCGAACCCCGCCGCGAGCAGCCTGCTCGGCGCCGATCTCGAGGCGCGGATCAGCCAACCCTTCCTCGACTGGCTCGAGCCGATCGCGCCCATCCTCGCCGGCGCGCTGCGCCAGAGCGTCACCACGCGTGAGCGCATCGTCCGCGCCGAGGGCGAGGTCACGCGCGACGGCACCACGATGACCATCGGCGTCACGACGACGGCGCCCGAGGCTCCGGCGGAGGAGGGTCACGGCCTCGCCACGTCGACCGCGATCTTCCAGGACATCTCGAACAACAAGCGGCTCGAGTCGCTGCGCGTGCGCGCGGAGCGCCTCGAGGCCGTGGCCGAGGTGAGCGCCTCGCTCGCGCACGAGATCCGCAATCCGCTCGCGTCCATCCGCAGCGCCGTCGAGCAGCTCGCGCAGGCACGTCACGCGACCGAGCACGACCGGGTGCTCGGCGCGCTCGTCATGCGCGAGTCCGACCGCCTGTCGCGACTCCTCGGCGAGTTCCTCGACTTCGCCCGCACCCGCGCGACGGTGATCGAGCCGGTCGACCTTAACGATGTCGTGCGCGGCGCGACGAACCTCGCCGCCGCGCATCCCTCGCGCGCCGACGACGTCGTCGTCTCCTGCTCGACCCCGGAGGCGCCGATCGTCATCGAGGCGGACGAGGACTTGCTCCACCGCGCCGTCTTCAATCTCGCCCTCAATGCCGTGCAGGCCGTCCCGCGCGGCGGTCGCGTCGACGTCGACGTGCTCCCGCTGCCGCCGGACGAGGTGCCCGCCGGCGCCGGCTTCGGCGGCGGCGCCGTCGCGCTGCGCGTCACCGATGACGGCCCCGGGATCCCGCTCGACCTGCGCGAGCGGATGTTCGACCCGTTCTTCACCACCAAGGAGGGAGGCACCGGCCTTGGCCTCCCCGTCGTGCATCGCGCCGTCGAGGCGCACCGCGGGCTCGTCCTCGTCGACACGGGGACGCACGGCACCCGCTTCACGGTGCTGCTCCCGCTCGCCCAATCAGGATCCAACGAGGAATCGTGACCGATCGTCCGACCCCGCCTAACGGTACCGGCCCCCGCGTGCTCGTCGTCGACGACGAGTCGGGGATTCTCGAGACGCTGCGCGTCCTGCTCCGGAACGAAGGCTTCGCCGTCACCACCGCCCTCGGTGGCAAGGCCGGCCTCGAGCAGCTTGCCGCGCAGGCCCCCGACATCGTCCTCACGGACGTCCGCATGCCGAGCGTGACCGGCCTCGACGTCCTCGCCGCGGCGCGGGCGCAGAACGGGGAGACCCCCGTTGTCCTCATGACCGCCCAGGCGACGCTGCAGTCGGCGATCCAGGCGGTGAACGAGGGTGCCTTCTACTATCTGCAGAAGCCCTTCCGCAACGACGAGATGGTCGCCATCCTGCGGCGCGCCGCCGAGCATCGCGCGCTCAAGATGGAGAACAGCACGCTCAAGCAGGAGATCCGCCGTCGCGACATCGGCAATGCCGTCAGCCGGCCGTTAGGCACGGCCCGCGCCTGGCTCGAGGTGCTTCGCGTCGCCGAGACCGTCGCCCCGACCGATTCGACGGTGCTGATCCAGGGCGAGTCGGGAACGGGCAAGGAAGTCGTCGCCCGCTACATCCACCAGCTCTCCGCGCGCTCCGAGCGGACCTTCGCCTCCATCAACTGCGGCGCGCTCCCCGAGAGCCTCCTCGAGAGCGAGCTGTTCGGACACGTGAAGGGATCCTTCACCGGCGCCGTGAAGGACAAGGCCGGCCTCTTCACCGCCGCGTCTGGCGGCACCTTCTTCCTCGACGAGATCGGCGAGACGACGCCGGCGACGCAGGTGAAGCTCCTCCGCGTCCTCCAGAATCGCGAGGTCATCCCCGTCGGCGCGACCGACCCGCAGCCGATCGATCTGCGGCTGCTCGCTGCGACCAACCGCGACCTCGACGAGGAGATCAAGCGCGGCACCTTCCGCGGCGATCTCTTCTACCGCCTCAACGTCATCGCGCTCCACCTCCCGCCGCTGCGTGAGCGGCGCGACGACATTCCCCTCCTCGCCGAGCACTTCCTCCATCGATCGGCCGAGCAGGCGAAGGAAGAGCCGAAGCGGATCGGCCCGGATGCGCTCGAGGCGTTGCAGTCGTACGACTGGCCGGGCAACGTGCGCGAGCTCGAGAACGCGCTCGAGCGCGCCGTCATCCTCACGCGCGGGGGAACGATCGACGTCGACGCGCTCCCCGCGCGCGTGGTCGAGCGCAAGTCGCGCCCGCTGATCAGCGATGCCGCGCCCGCCAACCCGACCCTCGACGCCGTCGAGCGTGCTTACATTATGTGGGTTCTGCAGAGCGAAGGCGGCAACAAGTCACGCGCCGCCGACGTGCTCGGCATCGATCCGTCCACGCTCTACCGCAAGCTCTCGCGCTACGGTGTCGAGGCATGACGGTGACGAGCGTCCAGCTTCCCGCACGACCCACGATGACTACTCCGAACCCCGGCCAGGGCATGACCACCGCGGACGGCGAGGGCCGGCGCGGGCGCCTCGACGGACTCCTTGGCGGCAAGCAGCGCGTGCGCATGCGCGGCCGCACCCCCGTCGACCCGCAGACGCTCGTTCTCTCCGTGCTCGTCCCCGTCTACAACGAGCGCGCGACGATCGACATCATCCTCGATCAGGTCCGCAGCGCCGTCGACGTGAAGACCGAGATCATCGTCGTCGACGACTTCTCGACCGACGGCACGCGTGAGGTATTGACGCGGCTCAAGGACGAAGGCCGGATCGACCGGCTCATCTTCCATGAGGTCAACAAGGGGAAGGGCGCCGCCATCCGCACCGCGCTCGCCGCGAGCACGGGGGACGTCGTGATCGTCCAGGATGCGGACCTCGAATACGACCCCCACGACTGGCCGTCGCTGCTCCAGCCGATCATCGACGGGAAGGCGGACGCGGTCTTCGGCTCGCGCTTCCTCTCGGGCCCGCACCGCGTGCTCTACTTCTGGCACAGCGTCGGGAACAAGGTGCTGACGACGATCAGCAACATGTTCACGAATCTCAACCTCACCGACATGGAGACCTGCTACAAGGCCATGCGCGGCGAGGTGGCGCGCTCGCTCCGGCTCACCGCCGACCGCTTCGGCTTCGAGCCCGAGGTGACGGCGCGGCTCGCGCAGGCCGAGGCTCGCATCTACGAAGTGCCGATCTCCTACGCGGGACGTACCTACGCCGAAGGGAAGAAGATCGGGTGGAAGGACGGCGTCGCCGCCTTCTGGCACATCGCCAAGTTCAACCTCTGGCTCAAGTGACCGACACGTGAACGAGCGTCTTCGCCGCTGGGGTCCGTCGGCCGCGATCGTCCTTCTGGCGATCGCGGTTTCTTTCCTGTCGCTCGGCAACATGTACGCGTACGATGACGGAGCGATCGTCTATGCCATCGACCGCATCCACTCGCTCGCGCACATCCCCGCGCTCTTCGCCGAGC
>JABFXM010000378.1 GCA_013361745.1 Gemmatimonadaceae bacterium
GATTCGAAGATTGATATACCGCTTCGGGTTCTTCTTGAAATCCGCAGTCAACGAGTCCACTCGCCCCACGAGATTTCGCACGTCGCGATACAAGAGCGTATCCGTCAGCAGCTTTCCAGCCGTTCCCTCCCCCCGGTCCAGCTTCGCCAGCAGCCCGTTCATCTGCGTCGTCGTCTGCCGCAGCTCGCTCGTCAGCGCGGCCATGTTCTCGCTCGTCGCCTTGAGGTTCCGCACCGTCGAGTCCACGCTCGCGCTGTCCACCGCGTTCGCCGTGCGGCGAAGCGCCGCCGTCGTCCGCGAGATCTCGATGCTCTGCTGCGCCGCGATCGCATTGAGCTGGCGCATGAAGCGCGCGCTCTGGGCGATGGTCTCTCGGAGGTCGGAGATCCCCTTGTTCTGGACCATCTCGATCGTGAACGCGTCGCTCATCTCGCGCACGCCGCGGCTCACCGTGTCGAGCCGCGCGAGCAGCTCGTTCATCGTCACCGAGGGCTTTCCCGTGGGGAGGGTGTCGCCCTTCTCGTAGCTCACCGGGTTCGGGCCGGGGGCGCGGAGGGCGACCATCATGTCGCCGAAGAGACCGTTAGGCTCGACCGTCGCCACCGTGCCCTGCGGGACCTGGTAGTCCTTCCCGATCCGCATCTGGACGGTGAGCGTCCCGTTCTTCTCGAGGTTGATGTCGCCGACGTAGCCGACGTTCACTCCCGAGAGCAGCACGGGCTGCCCCTGCTTGAGCCCCGAGCCCCACGGGAACACCGCGTAGAGCGGATAGCCGGAGGCCAGTCCCCCTCGCACGAGCCAGAGCGTCCCGAGGACGCCCACGACCACGGCGATGATGACCACGATCCCGACCACGACTTCGTTTCGTCTCTTCATCCCTGGAGTTGTGGCGCGAGGAGAGCCGCGGTCAGCGCATCGAGCACGAGGATCGTGACGCTGGCGATGACGACGGCCTTGGCGGTCGAGCGGCCGACGCCCTCGGCGCCGGCTTCCGTGATGTAACCCTCGTAGGAGCAGACGAACGCGATCGCTCCCCCGAACATCACAGCCTTCAACACGCTATAGAAAACCTGGAAGGGGTTGAAGCCGAGCTTCAGCCCCTCGATGAACTGCGACGACAGCACGTCCGTCGCCAGCACCGCCGTCAACCACCCGGCGACGATCCCGACGAAGTTCGCGAAGACGGTCAGCACCGGCAACATGATCAGCGCCGCGAGCAGCCGCGGGACGACGAGATAGGCGACCGGATCGTAGGCGAGCGTCTCCAGCGCGTCGATCTGCTCGGTGACGCGCATCGTCCCGATCTCCGCCGTCATCCGCGCGCCGACGCGACCCGTCAGTACGAGCCCAGTCAGCAGCGGCCCGAGCTCGAGGACGATCATCTGCCGCACCGAGAGCCCGACGACGCTGAGCTGGATCCCCTGGAAGAGCTGGTAGCGCACCTGCAGCGCGATCACGCTGCCGATGAACGCGGCGACGATCGACGCCAGCGGCACCGAGTCCACCCCGATGTTCCGCATCTGCCGGATCGTCTCCGGGACGTACGTCGCCGGATCGGCGAAGGCGCGGCCGACGTCGCGCATGAACAGCGCGCGCAGCCCGACGTCGCGCAGGTTGCGCGTCGTGACGCGCGCCGCGCGTCGGAACAGCTTGATCCCCGTCCGCTGCACGACGGGAAACTGCGACGTCGCGCGCGGGTCGGTGGGTGTTTCGTAGGAGGTCACGTGGTCGCGGTCAGGTGCGGGCGCGCGAGAGCAGGAACCCGCCGACGACCGCGAAGACGATGTTCGGCAGCCAGGCCGCGAGATCGGGGGGCATCAGCCCCTTCCCGCCGATCGCCTTCGTCAGCTGGATCATCATCAGGAAAACGATCGTGACCCCGAGACTGATCCCGATCCCGTACGCGGCGCCGCCGCGCTGCGTGCTCGTCGCGAGCGGCGCGCCGAAGAGGGCGATGATCAGGCAGGTCACCGGGATCGCGATCTTGAGTGCGCGCTCGACCTTCAGCTCGTTCGCGTCGCCCCCCGAGCGCTCGAGCGCCCTGATGAAGTGGCTCAGGTCGCGGTACCCCATCTCGTGCGGGGAGCGCGGCGTCGCGAGGAGATCGGTCGGCTGCTCCTTCATCCCGCGGTCGCGCAGCGAGTCGAACACCACCGCGAAGTCGGGACCGTCAGTCGGCACGACGTGCGCCGTTCCCTTGTGCAGCGTCCAGCTGTTGCCGGGCTTGTACGTCGCCGTCGCGGCGCTGATGACGAGCGT
>JABFXM010000158.1 GCA_013361745.1 Gemmatimonadaceae bacterium
GTCATAGCCGACGAAGCGGATCTCGTCGGTCGCGCCCTCCTGCGCGCGCTCCCATTGCGCGAGATCCGCGAGCGCGTCGGTGCCGACGCCGAGCTTGCGCGTCTTGCGCTCTTCCTTCGACTGCGTCCGCTGCGCCTCGAGGGCGCGCTCGAAGCCGGGGATGTCCACGGTGTAGCCGCGCTCGCGGGCCATCAGCTCCGTCAGGTCGATCGGGAAGCCGAAGGTGTCGTAGAGGCGGAAGGCGTCCTCGCCGCTGATCGTGCGTTCCTGCGTCGTGTGCGTCGGCGCGAGCTCTTCGAAGCGGCTCATCCCGGCGTCGATCGTCGCGAGGAAGCGCTCCTCCTCGGCGCGCGTCGCCTGCGCGATGTGCTTCGCCTTCGCGCGCAACTCCGGGTAGACGTCGCCCATCGAGTCGATCACCTCGCCGACGATCGCGACCAATGTCGGCTCGGCGCGGCCGAGCAGCCAGGCGTAGCGGACGCCGCGCCGGAGGATGCGGCGCAGCACGTAACCGCGTCCCTCGTTCGAGGGCAGGACGCCGTCGGCGAGGAGGAAGGCGACCGCTCGCGCATGGTCGGCGAGAACCCGGAACGCCGCCGGATCGACGAGCACGCGGCCGTTCTTCACCACCGACGAGCGCGCGCCGGCGCGTGTCGCGCGGGGCGTCGCCTCGTAGGGCGCGATGGCGTTGCGGTCGTAGCGGATGCCGGTGACCTGCTCGGCGGCGCGGATCAGCGGGGTGAAGACGTCCGTGTGGAAGTTGTTCGTGACGCCCTGCAGCACGGCGGCGATGCGCTCGAGGCCCGCCCCCGTGTCGACGCTGGGCCGCGGGAGCGGCTCGAGCTTCCCGTCCGGCTGCCGGTCGTACTGCATGAAGACCAGGTTCCAGATCTCGAGAAAGCGCCCCGCCTCCGCGCCCTCGACGAACGCGTCAAGGGAGAACTCCGCGCGCGAGGTGTCCGTCCACTCGCCGCTCGCGCCCTCGGAAAAGCGCCAGTCGGCGGCGAGCGCCGCGAGGTCGACGTAGATCTCCGTGCACGGACCGCAGGGGCCCGTGTCCGCCATCTGCCAGAAGTTGTCCTTGTCGCCGAGCCCATAGATGCGCGAGTCGGGGAGGTCCGCGATCTCCCGCCAGAGCGCGCGCGCTTCATCGTCGGTGTGATGGACCGTGACGCGCAGGTGGCGCTTCTCGATCCCGAGCTCCTCGGTGACGAACTCCCAGGCAAAGCGGATCGCGTCGCGCTTGAAGTAGTCGCCGAAGGAGAAGTTGCCGAGCATCTCGAAGAAGGTGTGATGCCGGGCCGTGTGGCCCACCTGCTCGAGATCGTTGTGCTTGCCCCCGGCGCGAACGCACTTCTGCGCGGTCGTCGCGCGCCGCCGCCCGTCCGGCGGCTCGACCTGGCCGAGGAAGACGCGCTTGAACTGCACCATCCCCGCGTTGGTGAAGAGGAGGGTCGGGTCGTCGGCGGGCCCCAGCGAGGAGCTGGGGCGGACGACGTGGCCCTGGCGCTCGAAGTAGGCGAGGAAGCGCGCGCGGATGTCGGAGGCGTGCATAGACCTGAGAATATACGGGCCGCGCGCCGAGCGACTCAAGGAGAAGCGGCGCTCTCTTCAGCCGCCGTACCGCGTGTCCGTACTAGTCCACGGCTGCGTCGTCGCGCTCGAAGTCGGCCGGATCGCCCTTTATCACCTTGGAGACCGCGGTCGCGATCACATCGGGCGAATAGCCGCGCCGCGCAAGGAACGCGTAGAGGCGACGCCGGCGCGCAGGCGCATCCGCGGTGCCGAGCGACTGATTCCGCTTTCGCGCGAGCGCCTCCGCTGCGGCGGCTTCGTCGACCTCTTCTTCCTCGAACACCTCGTCGATCGCGTCGGCGACCACGGCGCGGTCGACGCCTTTCCGGCCAAGCTCCTGCTCCAGTCGCCGCTTCGCGAGGCCGGCGCCGCTCGACTTCGATAGTTCGATCGAGCGAGCGTACGCCGCGTCGTCGAGGAATGCCTGCGCGGTGAGTCGCTCGACCGCCTTCCGCGCGAGCTCCGGCGGTTCCCCCTTTCGCACGAGCTGGCGCTCGAGATCGCGGGCCGCTCGTCCGCGCGCGGCGAGCATCGCGACCGCGCGGTCGTAGACGCGCAGCGCGTCTTCCTCGGCCGCAACTTCCTGCTCGCGGCCGAGCGTCGACCCGCCCACGACGAGACGCAGGCGTTCGATCGCCTCGAGGCCGAGCGTCGGCCCGGATTTGCCGTCGACCATC
>JABFXM010000325.1 GCA_013361745.1 Gemmatimonadaceae bacterium
GCGCGGGTGCGGTCGCAACGCGCGTCGGGTTCGACCGCTGCGGCTGCGCGGCGGGGCGCGGCGGCGAGGTGCGCACCGTCGGCGCCGTCGGCGTCTCCTTCACCCGCGCGTTCGGGTTGAGCGCGGTGTCGGCCGGGGTGAAGCTCGGCTGCACCGACTGCCCCGCCATCGCGAGATCGCGATCGAGGGTGCTGTCGACGCCTTTGTCGTCGTGGCGCGCGCACGCCGCCGCGAGGGCGAGTGACGAAGCCACCGTGAGAGCCGTGATCGGAGAAAGTCGAAAACGCATGCTCATCCCTGTTCGGTGGGAGCCGCCTGGCGAGTCGGCGCGACGCGGCCGGGAGCGCCTTTCCTTCATACCCGGGGCCAGAGGGCTGGTTCGTCGCTGGCGAACGGGACAGCGACCCTGCATCTTCGCCGTTAGGGTTCGCGGCACGGCCGCGACCATCCCCGATCCTCGATATCCTGATGCCCGAGATCCTCGCTCGTCGCCGGCGACTCGTTGGGCTGTCGCTGACGTTCGTCGCGCTCGTCGCGGCGCCCGGCGCTGCCCAGCAGACACGCGACACCGCGGCGCCCCCGGCCCCCGCTCGTTCCCATCCCGCGGTCGCTGGCGCTGGCGTCATCACGATCTTTCCGGACTCGCTTCCCGACGTGCCGCGCACCATGAGCGAGCTGCTGGTGATGGGTGCGCCGGGCGTGTTCGTCCAGCACGCGTCGGGGGCGGTGGCCGCCGGGTCATGGATCTCGATCCGTGACGGCGCGGCGGTGCGAGGCCTGGGGCCGCTGGTCGTGGTCGACGGCGTGCGAACCGTCGCACTCGTCGCGCGCATTCCCGAGACCACCGAGCGCCGCGCCCCGTCGCTCCTCGACGAGGTCCGCGTCGAGGACGTCGAGCGCGTCGACGTTCTCCTCGGTCCCGCGGCCGCGGTACGATACGGGCGCGATGCGCGCACCGGGGTCATCGAGATCACGACGAGACGCCCTGGACGCGGCGCGCCGACGGTCCACGCGTCGCTGAGCGGTGCCGCTGTCGGAAGCGGGGACGAGTTCCCCCGCAACGGCACGCGGATCGGCAGCGGCGGCTATATCTGCACGCCCGGAGATCCGAGCCCCGCCTGCGCCGCGTCGGCGCCGTCACGGTATACGCCCCTGCTCGACATGTCTCCCTTCCGAACGGCCGGTTCCGGCGCCGGCAGGGTGAGCGTCTCGGGAGGAATCGGATCGTTGGGTTACAGCGTCGGCCTCTCGCACAGCGCGATGCGTGGCGCCCTTGCCTCCGATCGCGACGCGGCCGATGTCGGCGTGGTGCGTCTGACCTTGCCCGTCGGCGCGGCCGGACGGCTCGACGTCGCCTCCAACACGGCACTGCGTTCAGCGCGCGTTCCGTTCGAGGGGAACGCGTCGATCGTGTCGCGCGGCATCACCGGCGCGGTGGACTGCTCCCAGGCTACGCCGTGCAGCAACGGCGACACGATCTCGCGCGGCTACATGGGTGCCCTCGCGTCGCCCGAACAGCAGGCGCGCCGCGGCACGGGCCACCGCGTTCGGCATTTCAGCAACGGGCTCGCCCTCACCACTCGCGCCGCTGATGCCGTCACATTGCGCACGGTCGCATCCAACGACGCGTACACCGATCACGGGGGCTGGGACTACAGCGAGCTCACGACGCGCGGCAACGTATACGACGCGCGGCTTCGTCACACCGAGCGCGCCGTACAGACGGTCGTCGGCGAGGAGTTGACCGCGCATGCGCCGGTGGGCGGCGGCGACGTGACCACCGAGCTTGCGGTGCACGCGAGCGATGAGCAGACGAGGAGCAGCGTCGCTCGAGGGGCGGCGGCCGGCGGCACCGTCGCGGGCTCGAGCGCCGGATACCGAGTCGCCGAGCGCCGCATTGTCGGAACGCTCGCCCCTCGTTACGCCGCCGCGCTCGGATCGGCGGGGTTCGTCGTCAGCGTCACCAGCACTCGGTTCAAGTACGATCGCGGCGGGCTCCCGCTGACCGCCGATGCTGGCGCTGACGCCGCTCTGGTGCTGAGAAACCGCGAGAACGCGAGACTGCTCAGACGCGCGACGTTGCGCGCCGCGGCCGCGCAGGTGAGCGCCTTCGAGCCGCCGCGGGACCTGTTCTTCTCCCTCACTGGTACCGCGCCCATCGGGTTCACGCTCGCCCGCAACGCCAATGGGGACATTCATCCCGACCGGAGCTATGAAGGCGAAGGAGGGGCGGATCTCGGCTTCGCGCCGCTGGAGACTCGGCTCTCCGTCTCCGCGTTTCGCCGCCGCGAGACCCACCGCGGGATGCGCTATGGGCCCACCTACCCCTACGGTGGTTTCGTCACAGCTCTGCGACGCGTCGTCAACGGCGTGGAGCTCGCGGCGGGTGCCGTTCCATTCCAGCGGGGCAGCGCACGTCTCCAGATCGATCTCGCCTTCACGGTGCAGGCGGACCGCGTGACCTCGGAGCCCGCATCGTTCAACTACCTGTATACGGGGCTCGGTGGATTGAACAGCTTGCTCCTCACGCGTGGCCGGTCGTATGGGAGCTGGCAGGCGAGAGGGTACACGCCGTACGACGCCAATGGAAACGGTGTCATCCAGGCAGGCGAGTACGAGCTTCTGCCTTACTCCTACGTCGGTCGCTCGCGTCCTTCGCGCTTCGGCTCGATGGAGGCGCGGCTCGCGCTCGCGCGGCGGTGGGTGCTCGGTGCGGACATCGGATACCAGGCCGGGTACAAGGTGCTCGACAAGGTCGAAACCCTGCGCTGCAGTCACGTGGTCTGTGACGCCTGGCAGAGCACGTCGGCAGTCGATCAGACCTATGCGCTCCTCGCCGGCACGACACCGTACTTTGTCACTGGGGAAGCATTGCGCATTCGCGAGCTCTCACTCGCCTACGGCCCGCCGGCGTTCGCACACGCAGTGCGTGCCGGGCGGGCGGAGGTCAGCCTCGTCGTGCGCAACCTCGCCACCTTCTCCCGTGCTCGGTACATGGATCCGGAGACGGAGCTTCCCGCGCCCGGGTTCGCCTCCGATCTCGTGCAGGGGCCCGGAATCGCGCGACCGCGTGTCGTCGCGATCCGCGTTGCCGCGAGCTACTGACGTCGTTACCGGACAACTCGAGCGCGGCGCTCCTCTTGCAACAGTCCCCACTGCACGACCACCGCCGAGCCCCATGCACCGGGCCCGGCGGTGGCCGTCTTGTATCCGTGCGCCCCGCGCGCGCCCATCGGGACCCGACCGCTACTGCATGACCGACCAGACCGCGCTCGCCGCTGCCGGCTCGCGCGCCGGCGCTGACGATCCGATCGTCGCGCTCCGTGATCGATATCTCGCCGCGCAGCTCGCCGGCGATCGCCAGGAAGCGCTCCGCCTCGTCCATGAAGAGGGACTCGCGCGCGGCCTCGACGCGCCGCGCATCGCGCTCGACGTGATCATGCCCGCGCAACGCGAGATCGGACGGCTCTGGCAGCAGAACCGCATCGGCGTCGCCGAGGAGCACCTCGCGACCGCGATCTCGCAGCTCGTCGTCTCCACGCTCTACGCGCACTTCCCGCGCGAGCGGAGCAACGGCAAGCGCGTCATCGTCGCCTGCATCGAGGGCGAGCAGCACGAGCTCGGCGCGCGGCTCGTCGCCGACTTCCTCGAGATGGCCGGCTTCGTCGTCCACTTCCTCGGCGCGAACGTCCCCACCGACTCGCTCGTCGCGATGGTGCGCAGCGAGCTGCCGCATCTCGTCGTCCTCTCCAGCGCGACCACGCTGCACATCGCGCAGCTGCGCAGCGCCGTCTCCCGAGTCCGGCTCGTCGGCGGTGACGCGCTGCCGATCGCGGTCGGCGGCGGCGTCTGCGGCTGGGTGCACGACCTCGGCGACCTCCCCGGTGTGCGCTGCGCCGGCGACGACCTGCACGATCTCGTCGAGACCGCGAAGCGACTGACGGGGGTATGAGGACGCGATGACCACATCCTCCGATCCGCGCGCTCCCCGTTCGTACGCTTCGCTCGCCGACTACGTCGAGCGGCTCGGCGACTCCATCGCCCGCCGCGCGATGGCGATCATGTACGCCAATCCCTTCTGGGACGATCGCTTCGGCGCACGCGGCCGCCGCTTCGCCGAGGAGGACGGCCGCCGCCACATCGCCTACCTCTGCGAGGCGCTGCGCCAGGGGAGCAGCGATTCGCTCGTGCACTACACGCGCTGGGTGCAGAGCGTCCTCACCACGCGCGGGATGTGCAGCGCGCACCTCGACGAGAACCTCGAGCGCGTCGGAGGAATCATCCTCTCAGAGGAGCTACCCGACGGGCACGTGGCCGTGGCCTTTCTCGATGCCGGGCGACGCGCGCTCTGCTACGCACCTGGTCCCGCGCGCGACATCCAGGACGCGAGCGACGCGATCGGCGTCGAGGTCCGCCGCACCCTCTCGAGCGCGAACCCGCGCTGGCGCGACGAGTGGGGACGCGACAGCGCGAGCCGCCTGACCGCGACCGTCGAGTGGCCGGTCTCCTACCTCGCCGACGCCGTGCACCTCGGCCGCGACGACCAGCTCGCGGGCTATCTCGCCTGGCTCGCCGACTTCGCCGCGCGTCGCGAGATCCCCGCCACCTCGCTCGAGTCGTTTCTCCTCGCGTTAGGCAGCGCCCTCGATCACCTCGCCGGCGAGACGCGGCGCTTCGCGACCGAGACATTGGCCCGCGCCCGCGCGCTCGCGGCGACGATACAGTCTCCCGCCGCGCGATGACCGTGCCCGACGCGCTCGCGACCGCCGTGGACTGGCCGACGCTCGCCGCCGATCTCGAGGCGACGCTCGCCAGCGCGCTCGCGCTCGCGCCCATTCCGCTCGCGCCGGGACACGCCCGAGCGATGGGCACGTGGAAGGGAGCACCGACGACGATCGAGACACGCGCGTGGCGCGGCGAGCGCATCGCGTACTGCCGCGTCGCGCGCGTGCGCGGCCACGGCGTCGCGATCGGCAACGTGCTCTGCATCCCCGATCCCGCGCTTCGCGCCGGCGGGCGTCCACTCCCGATCCTCGGCGTCGATCTCGTCGCGATCGGCGAGCGCGACGCGATCGTCGTCGCGGACCTCTCGCCGATGACCGAGGATCGCGCGCTCGGCAGCGAGCGGATCGCCGCCGCGCTCGACGCGGACCCGGATGTCGCGCGCCTCACGCCGATCGATGACCTGCCGCCGTGGGCGCGCGACAGCTTCTCCACCCGCGCTCTCGCCGTGCGAGTGGGCGCCGAGCTGCATCCGGTGGCCGCGGCGGCGGTGCGGCGCGTCGTCGACGCGTTCGTCACACTCGTGCACGAGGCGCGCGTCGACGCGAACGCGGACGACACGGGTGCGGTGCGTCGGGCACACCAGCGTCATCTCGGGCGCCACCGTGACGAGGACGGCGGTCTCGCACTTCTCGGCCGCATGTTCGGGAGCGAATGGGCACGCGGTTATGTTTGCACCGTCCTGTTTCCCGACCTTCCGGAGCATTCGTGAGCCAGACCGTCAGGCCAGAAGTCTACGCGGGGCTCAGTCGTGAGCTCGCCATCGCCCTCGCGCCCGACGGGACCATTCGGTGGCTCGACCCGCGCGCGGCGGCGCTGCTCGGCTGCGCGCCGGGCACCGGTCTGCAGAGGGCCGCTTCGGCGGGTGGCTCTCGAGCGAGAACCAGACCCCGGCGCTGCCCGAGGAGATCTCGTAGTGAGGGGTCAGGGGTCAGGCGATAGGAACTGCGTTGACCGCAGTGCCCGACCCGTGACCCCTGACCCCTGTCGTCATGCACTCGCCCGCGCCGGCGCCAGCGCCGCGCGCAGCTTGCCTAACGCCTTCGTCCGGATCTGCGAGATCCGCGACTCCGTCACCTCGAGCACCGTCGCGATCTCGCGGAGGTTGAGCTCCTCGTAGTAGTAGAGCGAGATCACCACTCCTTCCTGCTCGTTCAGGCACGCGAGCGCTTCCTTCAGCGTCTCGACGTCCTGCTCGCGGATCAACCGGTCCTCGGCCGACGGCGTCGACTCGTCGAAGAGTGACGCCGCGGGGGGAGCGCCATGGCCGTCGTCCCGCGTCGACGGCGTGCCGTCGAGCGGCACGAGCACCGCGGCCTCGATCTCACCCTGCCAGCGCCAGAGCGTCGGCAGGTCGACGTTCAGCTCCGCCGCGATCTCCTTGTCGTCCGGCACGCGGCCGAGCGAGCGCATGAGCTTCTCCTGCACCCCGCCGATGTCGCGCGTCTTCCGGCGCACCGAGCGCGGCACATGATCCTGCCGGCGCAGCTCGTCGAGGATCGCGCCGCGGATGCGCGGCGCGGCGAAGGTGCTGAACGCATGGCCGCGCGTCGCGTCGAAGCTCTCGAGCGCGGAGACGAGACCGAGCGTACCCGCGCTCAGCAGCTCGTCGAAGTCCGCCTCCGAGGAAAGATTGCGGAGGATGCGGCGCGCGACGACGTGGACGAGGCCGAGGTGCGCGTCGAGCAGCTGCTCCCGCGCCTCCGAATTCCCTGCTGCGTACGCGACCCAGAGTTCGCTGGCGTCCATGTGAGTCTACCTCGCGCGCTTGCCGGTGCGTACCTGATGACCCTGCCACAGCGGCAGCGGATCGCCGGCTTTCATCGCCGGCTCATTCGCGAGACGACAGCCCCGACACTGGCCCCGTTCCTGCCTTCTCCTATCGGTCAGACAGGGGGGAACGTCATGTCGCTACGCGAGTTCATCGGTTCCGATGGTAGACGCTGGAAGGCGTGGGACGTCACCGCCCAGCAGATCCACCCGAAGACGCGCGCCGAGGACTACATGCGCGACCTCGCCGATGGATGGATCGTGTTCGAGCGTACCGACGGCGAGGAGAAGCGGCGCCTCTGCCCGTATCCCGAGGGATGGGACGAATGGCCCGACGCGGAGGTCGCGAAGCTCTGCGATCGCGCCGAACCGGTGAAGCGTCGCGCGACTCCCGCCTACGGCATCCCCGCGAAGCACGACGACGCCGAAGTCTCGCAGCCTCCCGCCCGCGGCGCCGACATGTGGGCCCGCGGCGAAGGCGGCAGTGACGAGGCCGGCCCTCCAACCCCGCAAGAGAGCCCGCGGACAGGTCATTGAGTCCTGGCCGTCGCCCCCCGCTCAACTCCTGGGCGCATTAGCCGATACTCATGCACGAGATGACCGGTGACGGATCACCGTCGGGTCTCGTCCCGACCCGCCCGGCGTTTGTGACCTATCCGTCACTCGAGCGGTCCTGGCCGTGTTAAGTATTCGTCATTGCTGCCGATACCGGGAGCAACGGAGGAAGAGCCGATGCAGATCGACGATCGCAGCAGCGAGCACACGCAGCCCCGCCCCGAGCTGAGCCCGAGCCGCTCCTCGGCCGAAGTGAGGATGCCGGTCATCTCCCGCGCGGAGATGGAGGTGCCCGTCGCCGGCCAGCACGCGCTGCGCCGACGCGACGAGCTCTCGCCGGAGCGCATCGCGCGCATCCGCCAGCGCATTCTCGACGGGGTGTACGCGAGCAGCGCAGTCCTCGAGACGGTCGCGCGTCGCATCCTCAAGAGCGGCGACCTCTAGATTTCCTCCGCGGGCCGCTCCACCGGGAGCGCCCGCCCCGGTTCGACAATTGCTCGGCGCAGTGAGCGCGACCCGCACCGATCTCCGCGGGAACGCTCACCACGAAGCGCGCGTTACCCGCGCGAGCCGCCGATGACGAACCACCCCAAGCCCCTCCGCATAGCCATCACGGGCGCGACCGGATTCCTCGGTCGCGCGCTCGTCGCGCGTCTCGCCGCGCGCGGCCATTCCCCGGTCGCGATCACCCGCGAGCGCTCCGGCGCCGGGCGTGACGCGATCCTCTGGAACCCCGAGCGCGGCGAGCTGCATCCCGACGCGCTCGCCGGCTTCGACGCCGTGATCAACCTCGCCGGCGAGAACGTCGCCCAGCGCTGGACCGACGAGGTGAAGCGCGCGATCCGCGAGAGTCGCGTGAAGGCGACCGACCTCCTCGCGCGCACCATCGGCGCGATGGCGAGCCCGCCGAACGTCTTCCTCAGCGGCTCGGCGATCGGGATCTACGGCGACCGCGGCGCCGAGCTGCTCGACGAGTCGTCACCGCGCGGCCAGGGCTTCTTCCCCGACGTCGTCGCGGCGTGGGAGGCGGCGACCGCGCCGGCGAAGCGCGGAGACGTCCGCATCACCCACCTGCGCACGGGGCTCGTTCTCGACGCGAACGGCGGCGCGCTCGCCAAGATGCTCCCACCGTTCCGCCTCGGCCTCGGTGGCCGCATCGGGAGCGGCGAGCAGATGGTGAGCTGGATCGCGCTCGACGACTGGACCCGCGCCGTCGAGCATCTGCTCCACGCGGGACACGCGGAGGGACCGGTGAACCTCGTCGCGCCGAGCCCGGACTCGAACGCCGACTTCACCCACGCGTTAGGCACCGCGCTCGGCCGCCCGACGATGATCCCCGTCCCCGAGACCGCGATCCGTCTCGCCTTCGGCGAGATGGGCGAGACGACGCTGCTCGCGAGCCAGCGCGTCGTCCCCACCCGCCTCCTCGGCACCGGCTTCGCCTTCGAGTACGAGACGGTCGAGCAAGCGCTGAAGGCAGCGGTCGGATAGAAAGGGGTCAGGGGTCGGGGGTCAGGGGTCTGCAACGGCCACATGGCAGTGGCCGACCCCTGACCCCCGACCCC